>JANOUJ010000042.1:0-2005 GCA_031416815.1 Chitinophagaceae bacterium | reverse complement strand
CCCGCTTGATTTTACAGCAATGGCAATCTCCTTGCCTATACGGGTAAAGTTCTTGGCCATTTTATCCCAGCGGGCAAACATGGCACTTTTTCTAACTTCAAATATTCTTCCCATTGAGTTTTCGTTAATCCGTTAATTGGTTAATCCGTTAATTAGTATGGTTGGTTGCAAATTTAGGGAAAATCATTTTTTAAAAGGATTTTGAAAATGAATAGTGCTTTCGACCAAACGCTCTAATTCCCCTTTAGGGCGTGAGGGGGTTTAAAAAAAGCGGCACCCGTTGCCGGATACCGCTATTCACCATTCACCATTAACTAAAAACTATAGCCAACAGAGATCTTCGCAACCCGGTTATAGGCTGCGTAATTATTATTTTTATCGAGGGGAGATAAGCCGTAATCGTAACCTGCCCTGATGTTTAAACCATTTTCAAACCCGTAACCAACACCACCTGTTAACCCCAGATCTACCTTATTAAAGCGTTCGGTAATGCCGAATCCACGGTTAAAAATCGTGATGCCCAATATACCGAGCTTGGCATTTAATGTGCTCCGCACCAGGTAAGAAACCTGCGGACCTGCATACACCTGCAATCCTTTATAAACATTCGCCTTTATTACCAAAGGGATGTCGATATAATGCGATTGCACCTGTGCCCTTGCATTTACGCCCAGGTATTTTAATACCGGTATCTGAAAATCACCTTTTAGGCTGTATCCTTTTTTTGAATAGGCCAGGCCGGGTTCAAAAGCAAACACTTCAGAAATTGGGATGTTTACATAGCCGCCAATATGCAGGCCTGTCCTGCCTTTCGTTACTACATAGCCATCTGTCTTTTCAACAAGGTCTTCAATGATCTGTATGTCGTCACCATCCCAGGTAGCATAATTTATACCAGATCGAATGCCATAACTTACCTGTGCATTGCTGATGTTCACCATTGTTAAAGTAAAAATGGTGACAGCAAAAAGTTTTTTTATCATAGTTGGTTTGCAGGGTTTAAGGGTCTGCTGGATTTTTCTTAATTAGAAAATGATGCCATGCTTTTTAATTTTAGAAAAGTATTTGTTAAAGGAGTTTTTGTTCACGAACGATTAACAAAACCGGTAGTTGTCTGGCCACTAAGCAGAGACTAAATTTTTAAGTCTTTTTAAAACATTAATAGACTTTAAAACTAAAAGATGCTGTAGTGGCCTGACAACTAAAAACTGTAAGTTTGTAACACTAAAATTAATTTATGAACAAGGCCGTTTACTACGCAGATTATTTACAACTGGAAAAGATAACCGGTGCACAGGATCCAGAAAGTTTTAAGGAAGGAAAGGAACCGGCGCATGATGAAATGCTTTTCATCATCATTCACCAGGCTTATGAACTTTGGTTTAAGCAGCTTTTGTTTGAAGTGAATTCAGTTATTGAAATTATGGACAAGCCGGTGGTTAATGACAACAGTCCTGAAATGCAAACAGTGGTGCATCGCTTAAAAAGAGTAGTAACTATTTTAAAAGTGCTGGTGCAGCAGATAGACATTATGGAAACGATGACGCCAATGGATTTTCTTGATTTTAGAGATATGCTGCGTCCTGCATCAGGTTTTCAGAGTTACCAGTTTAAAGTGCTGGAAGCAAAACTGGGATTAAAGTTTGAGCATCGCCACGGACAACATTATTATACATCTCAACTGAAAGAAAAAGATATTGCCGTTATTAAAGAGGCAGAAAGTGGCAAGAGTGTTATAGAACTGATCAATGCATGGCTGGAAAGAATGCCTTTTATTACAGAAGATTTCTGGAAGAATTACCAGCAGGTTTATGTAAGCAGTTTGGCCGAGGCCGAACTGAGTAATGCAACAGCATTTGAAACTATTTTTAATAATGCCGATGAAAATCCTGAGCGAAGACTTTCGCCCAAAGCATGCCGCTCGGCTTTATTTATTATGATGTACCATGGTTATCCCATGCTGGAACAACCTTTTCAGTTATTAGATACACTTTTAGAAATTGAC
>JANOUJ010000041.1:0-4991 GCA_031416815.1 Chitinophagaceae bacterium | reverse complement strand
ATCCCTGATTTCGGCACTTACTTCTAAAAAATGCCATTCCTCCATTTCGTATTTCTCACGGATGTTGTTTACGGTCGGCAACCAGGGGTTAAATACAACAGGATACCTTGTTTTTTTCTCAACGGAATAAGAGTATTTTATTGTAGGATCATATGATCTTCACCCCTTGATAGTTTTATCATAATCCAAAGAACCATCGGGGAGTGTTCTGTAGTATAGTTTTGGTTCGTCGTATGGCCCGTTAAGAATAGGGTTTTGTTCACTCATTATTTAAAGTTGGTTATATTTTTTTGAAGTGCCTTTTGATTTATCTACAGGATATTTTTCAGCATTAGCACCTATTTTCTCCAAAACAATTTCTTTTACATTAAACCCATGTTTTTGGGCAAGTAAAAAAGCAAATGCAAAAATGTCTGCCAGTTCTTCTTTTATCTTTTCACTGCTAGCATCTTCTGGTTTTTTCCAAAGAAAGGCTTCAAGCAGTTCGTTCGCTTCGACAGAAATTGCAACAGCTAAATCTTTTGAATTATGAAACTGCTCCCAGTCTCTTTCATTCCGGAAGTTTATCAACGCTGTGTTTATTTCTTCGATTTCAGTCATAAGTAGTTTTGGTTGGTAATTACGATACGTAAGATAACAAAAAAACCACCCAACGCATTGAGTGGCTATTCCCGATTTAATCGGGACAGAATTTTTCTATGAAGTAAGCCCGGTTAGGCGAAACCAACCGAAGGCTTCCATGATGAATCTGTAGATTGCATGAATACCTCCTTTTTTTTGATGAAATATAAAATTACGAAAGGGTAAGTATTTACGGATGATACTTTTGTTAATAATGGTTAAAAACATGTTGCAGAAAAACGTAGCCGTCAGCCGGGTGTTGGCTATTAAATAATTTCAAGGAAAAAATTGGGCAAGTGATCCAACATTTGTCAAGAATAATCGCTGTAGATCATACCCGTTAAGGTAATGGCATTGTTGAAAGCATTGCCAATGGTATTGTTGAAATATAGGTAAACCGTTTTGCCTTCGGCGGCAAGTTGTATGATCCGGTCGGCCTGTTGTTTAAGGAACTCATCGGTATAACTGCCCCGGTAATCGCCCAGGGGACCATGCAGGCGCATGTAAACCAACGGTGCGTTTGTGACCTGTTCCATCATCTTCGAAGCAGGTTTATCCTGCATCACTAAGGTTGCACCAAAGCTGTTCAGTAATTCGTATGTCTCACCGGTATGCCAGCTCAGGTGCCTCAATTCAACCGCTACTTTCCATTGGCTGTGTTCATCTGCGGATGTAGCTTTTTGGAGGATTGCTTCTACTTCATTAAAATATTCAAGCGTGATCTTGCCGGGGAATTGCAGCAACAGGCAGCCTTTTTTTTCTTTTAATGTGTCGGCAGCATATAAAAAATTATCGAGAAATGCCAGGTCGCCTTTTAAATGTTTGAAGTGAGTGATATCCCTTGATAATTTAAGGGTGAATTGAAAGGCATCTCCCACTTCGCCTGCCCAACGTTCGAAGGTTGCAGCCCGGGGTAATTTATAAAATGTTTGATTGATCTCGACGGTATCGAAAAAAAATGCATAATAATGCAAGCGGCTTTTAAGATTATAGGTAGCAGGAAATGAATCCCTGCTACCCGGTATTACAATATTACTTGTGCCGATCCGGATATTTTGTTGCGACAGTTTCATAAAATAAAATGGATATTAAAATCAACTAATGAGCGAATACAAATAGTCTGCATCTTGTTTACGGCATAGTGCAGTCCCCGGGTTCATGGTAGCAGCTGTGCCGCAGGCTACGCCATATCGAACAGCTTCAATTAAACTTTTGCCTTGAGACAAATAAAAAACAATTCCGGCAACCATACTGTCGCCGGCACCAACCGTACTTTTTCTTTGTACCGGTGGTGGAGTTACCAGTTCAGTTACATCTTTTGTTACAAGCAGTGCACCTGCTGCACCCATTGATACGACCATCACTTCACATTTTCCTTCAGCAATGATGGCTTTTGCGATATGCTCTGCTTCATTACGCTGCAATTCCTGTCTACCAGCCAGCGCACTCAGTTCACCCAGGTTTGGTTTGAGCAGGTAAGCGCCTTCCTCAACAACATGCTTTAATGGTTCGCCGGAGGCATCAACAATAAATTTTGCCTTTTTATTTTTTGCAATGTTGGCCAGTTGTGCGTAGATGTTTAAAGGAACGCCGGGAGGTAAACTGCCACTGGCGATAATAAATCCGGGATCTTGAATGTTCTCTACAGCTTGCAAACATTCCCTCCACTCTTTTTCGATCAGACCGACACCGGGCATTCCAAAACGATATTGATGATTGGTGCTGTCGTCCACTACAATAATATTTTCCCTTGTTTCATTGGCGGTTTCAATAATTAAAGCCGGTACGTTTTCTTTTTCCAGTAAATGATTGAAAAATTTACCCGTGTATCCGCCTGAAGGAAATATGGCAAGGGCCTCCCCGCCCAGTTTTTGAATGGCCCTGGCTACATTGATGCCGCCGCCGCCGGGCTCAAGTTTGGGGGCAGCGCATGATAATTTTTTTTCGGGAATTAAAGATGGTACGGATGTGCTTTTATCAATGCAGGGACTAAAAGTTAGAGTGATGATGGAAGGCATCTGCTTTATATTTAAGATTAGTAATTATGCGCTGCGGTCGTTTACTGCAGCTTCTTCTCTCCTGATAAAGAATCATTTTCAGTCGGCCGGAACGATCCAAAGGTAAATACGTTGCAAGACATGGTTATCAAAACCAGGAGAGCATGGAAATTAACGTGCTAGTATCTAAAAGTTAATGACCGATCTTCTAAAATTCAGTTGTTCCGGGCTATGCTACCAGGTTATAAAACCCAATACCGGTATTGTATCAAAATAGTGAGTATATTAGTAAACTAAACAGCTGCTTTACCAATGCCCAAAAAGTATAAGAACGATCGAATTGACTGGAAACATGTCTTTAACATCAAAAGCATCCTGTATATTATTTTGGGTACCGGCCTGGCAGTACTGGCTATGAAAGGATTTATGATCCCCAACCGGTTTCTTGATGGTGGTGTAACCGGTATCTCTATATTGCTGCATGAGATATTTCATATCAATATCAGCATATTGGTTATTGCACTAAACCTTGTTTTTGTTTACCTCGGTTATAGAAATATTGGAAAAACATTTGCGGTTCAAACCTGCATAGCGGTGTTTATGTTAGCTGCAGGTTTGTTACTGATCGATTTCAATCCCATTACCACAGATAAATTATTGATCGCCATTTTCGGGGGCATACTGATGGGTTCAGGCGTGGGCCTGGTGATCCGTGGCGGCGGCGTAATTGACGGCGCCGAAGTGATTGCGGTTTTTACCCGCAGGAAAACAGGCTTTTCAAACAGTGAGATCATTATGCTTATCAACTGTATCATTTTTGCCGTAGCGGCTTTTCAGTTTGGTATCGAAACGGCCATGTATTCCATCATCACCTATTTTACAGCAACACGGGCAACCAACTATGTGGTTGATGGTATTGAAGAATATACCGCCATGAACATTGTTTCTGCTCAACAGGAAGAGATAAAGAGTTTTCTTGTAAATGAATTGGGCAAAGGAATTACTGTATATAAAGGTGAACGGGGTTACCTGCCGGATAGTTTTGATATTAAAACCAATTGCGAGATCATTGTAACCATTGTAACCCGCCTGCAGGTAAAACAGATACAGGATGCTGTGATGATGATCGATCCAAAGGCATTTGTGTATGTACAAAGTATTAAGGAAGCTTCCGGTGGAATATTAAAAGCAAAGGCACATGCACATTGATAAACAGATGAAGGATTTTGTGATCGATCTATTAAAGACCAAAATACCGGCTGATTATTACTACCACAATTATGAGCATACCCTATATGTTCTGGACAAGGTAATTGAAATTGGAATGCATGAAAATTGCAGCGAAAAAGATCTGCAATTATTAGCTGCTGCTGCTTTATGGCATGATACAGGTTATGTTAATACTTACAAAGGGCATGAAGAAGAAAGCTGCATGCTTGCACGGCAACATTTGCCCGGTTTTGGTTATACAACTGCTGATATTGATAAGGTCTTCGGCATGATCATGGCCACAAAAATTCCGCAATCGCCCCAAAACAAATTGGAAGAAATAATTGCTGATGCTGACCTGGAGTACCTCGGAACTAACGATGCCGCCTTGCTTGCCCATAATTTGTTCAGGGAACTTAATGCTTTAGATCCATTGTTAACCGCTGGGGAGTGGAACAGGATTGAAATTGCTTTTTTAACTGCACATAAGTATTTTACAGGTTATTGTAAAGCCAATAAAGAACAATTAAAAAATGCTTATTTGCAAAGCTTGATGAGTAAAAAAACATAAGGCCCATTCCGGTATTTCATTGAAAACTGCAACCCGAAGAAAAAATAAATTAAGTCGTTATCAGATATTGAATACCCTGAGATTTTGCTTTAAAATCTCAGCTGCATGCATTAAAAAGCATGCGTGGCACTTAAAATAAACAGTACAACCAAAACTTAATATAAAATGGAGACCTTACAGACGCTGCTAAGCATAAATTTCAATTATATCCTCATCGGATTGATGGTCATTTTTTATTCGCTTGAACAGATACTGAATACCCAATTTAAATTCAATAAAAGGCCGCAACATTTGATGCACAACCTGTTGTTCTTTGCAACTTTTTATTTGTGCAATATTGTATGGGCCATTGTTACTGTGTATACTATTGATCGGTTAAATAATAAACAGGTCGGACTTTTTTATCTAGTGCAGCTTCCGCTCTGGTTGAAATTGGTACTTGCAGTTGCCCTTTTTGATCTGGTAACCTACTGGTTTCACCGTATAGCACATAAAGTACCTGTTTTATGGCGTTTTCACCGGGTACATCACAGCGATACCAGCATGGATGCCTCCACTTATTTCAGGGCCCATCCACTGGAATTAATATTATG
>JANOUJ010000040.1:0-3999 GCA_031416815.1 Chitinophagaceae bacterium | reverse complement strand
ATTAAAATGAAAGACATGCTTAAAGCAGGATTTGTACTCAACATCATCTGCATCATTTTAATTACGCTGTTTTGCTGGTTGCTGCAGCCGATGATCATGCGGTTGATGTAATGATCTTTTTTTCTATTGTTAAAATACTTTTGTGTGCTTTGTGCTGTATTCCCTTTCTGTTCTTTGTGGTTAATTTTTTACCGCAAAGAACACAAAGTTGATCAGAAGGAGCACAACGATGTTTCTGCACTATATGTTGCTTTATTTGTAATTTGAATGCCTTAATACCAACATTTATGAGATCATTACAATTAAAAAATATTTTTATTGCAGTCATCCTGTTGCAATCCATCCTTTCCATTGCGCAAAATTTTGATGCAAAATATTATAACGCTATGCAATGGCGCTGCATTGGTCCACACCGTGGCGGACGAACCGTTGGTGCTGTTGGTGTTCCATCGCAACCCAATGTGTTTTACATTGGTGTAAACAATGGTGGTGTGTGGAAGACAACAGATTTTGGCCGTACCTGGAAACCCATTTTTGATGACCAGCCCACCGGAAGCATCGGAGATATTGTTGTATCGCCATCAAACCCCAATGTAATTTATGTTGGCAGTGGCGAAGGTCTGCAGCGGCCAGACCTGAGCGTTGGTGATGGTATTTACAAATCAACCGATGGCGGCAAAACATGGATAAACACAGGTTTAAAAGAAGCACAGCAAATTGGAGGCCTGGCCATTGATCCTAAAAATGAGAACCGTGTTTTTGCAGCAGCCCTTGGCCATCCTTACGGCCCCAATGAAGAACGTGGTGTGTACAGAACTGTTGACGGCGGAAAAACATGGGAACGTGTTTTATACAAAGATGAAAACACCGGAGCCACACAGGTAACCATCGACCCCAATAATTCAAACATTGTTTATGCAGATATGTGGGCAGGCAGGCAGGGGCCCTGGGAAAACGGTGCCTGGAACGGAAAGGAAAGCGGCCTGTTTAAAAGTACCGACGGCGGCGGCACCTGGAAAAAACTTACAACGGGATTGCCAACCACGGAACAAGGGTTGGGGCGAATTGGTTTCTGCATTGCCCCATCAAACAGTAGCAGATTATATGCAACGGTTGATGCCGGAAAATATGGTGGCATCTACCGAAGCGATGATGCCGGGGAAACATGGCAATTGGCCAACCCCGATGAAAGGCTTTGGGGAAGAGGCAGCGATTTTGCCGAAGTAAAAGTGGACCCTAAAAATGCAGATATTGTGTACAGCGCCGATGTGGTTACCTGGAAAAGTATTGATGGTGGAAAAACGTGGTCGGCATTTCGTGGTGCGCCGGGAGGTGATGATTACCACCGTATCTGGATCAATCCAGATAACAGCAATATCATGTTAATAGCCAGCGACCAGGGTGCTATCATTACTGTAAATGGTGGTGAAACTTTTTCCAGCTGGTATAACCAGCCCACGGCACAATTTTACCATGTAAGTGCTGATAATGATTTCCCTTACAATGTGTACAGCGGTCAGCAGGAAAGCGGCTCAGTAAGTATTGCATCAAGAGGAAACGATGGACAAATTACTTATCGTGAATGGCACCCGGTTGCTGCAGAAGAATATGGTTATGTAGTTGCTGATCCGTTGAATCCGAATCTTGTTTATGGCGGAAAAATTTCCAGGTACGATAAAAGGAATGGACAATCACAAAACATTTCGCCCGAAGCTGTGCGAAGTGGTAAGTATCGTTTTTTAAGAACAGCGCCTGTTCTCTTTAATCCCATTGATAAAAAAACATTGTACTATGCCGGCAATGTTTTATTTAAAACACTGGATGGTGGGAACAAATGGGATATCATCAGTCCCGATCTCTCTAGAGAGAGCTGGGATATACCTGCAGCCGTTGGTGTTTATACAAAAGAAGACATGAAAAAGATGCCCCGCCGGGGTGTTATCTATACGGTTGCACCTTCTTATGTTGATATCAATACCATTTGGTGCGGCACCGATGATGGATTAATTCATATAACCAAAGACGGCGGTAAAACCTGGACCAATGTTACACCACCTACGATCACAAGCTGGAGCAAGGTTTCATTGATGGACGCAAGCCATACCAATGCCAACACGGCTTATGCTGCTGTAAACCGTATTCGCTGCGATGACCAGCGCCCACATATTTACAAAACAATAGATGGAGGAAAAACATGGACAGAGATCGTAAACGGATTACCCAACGATCCCATCAATGTGGTTAAAGAAGATCCGCTGAGAAAAGGTTTATTATTTGCCGGCAGCGAAAGAGCCGTGTATGTTTCTTTTGACGATGGAACAAACTGGCAAAGCTTAAGATTAAACATGCCGGCAACATCCATCAGAGATTTAGTTATTAAAGATGATGACCTGGTAATTGGTACGCATGGCCGCAGTTTCTGGATACTGGATGATATAACGCCGCTGCGTCAGCTAAACAATCAACTCACAAATACTGCAGCGATTTTATACAAACCCCAGACTGCTTACCGGGTAAGATGGAGCATGTATCCCGATACACCTGTACCACAGGAGGAACCCGCCGGCCAGAACCCGCCCGATGGCGCAATCCTTAATTATTATCTTGACGGCGATGCAAAAAATGTTCAACTGGAAATTATAGACGGTAAAGGAACTGTTATCCGTAAATACGCTTCAACAGATACGATGTATAAAGTACCGGAAAACAATGTACCATCTTACTGGATAAGACCACAGCAGGTCCTTTCAGCACAGCCTGGTTCACACCGGTTCATGTGGGATATGCATTACCAGCCATTGAATGTACCGCCAAATTATCCTATCTCCGCAACTTATATGAACACCGCTCCTGATCCTACATCGCCATGGGTAATGCCGGCAATGTACACAGCAAGATTAACAGTTGATGGCAAAATATATAATCAATCGTTTTCTGTAAAGATGGACCCCCGTGTAAAAACAAGTGTAAAAGATTTAACGCTTCAACACGATCTGAGTTTGACCTGTTACAACTACATCAAAAAATGTATGAACGATTTAAAAACAGTATCCGACAAAGACAAGCTTACAGCAGTACGTAAATATTTAAGCAGTTTTGCTGGTTTACAAAACACATTGCAGGATGGAGACTGGCCGCCAACTACGCAAATGATAAAAGCAGTGAAGGAAACGGTGGCTGGCTATGAAGCGATGATGAAAAAATAATTTTCTTTGTGTCCTTTGTGCTTTCTTCCCTTTGTGTTCTTTGGGGTAAAAAATATTAACCACAAAGAACACAAAGTATAGCACAAGGGTCACAAAGAGTTTTTACTTCTTGCAACTCTCTAAAAAGTCCTTTATCCCCTGCACGATCTTTTCTGCTATCTGCTGCTGAAAGCTCTCGTCCAGTATTTTCATTTCATCTTCGGGATTACTGAGGAACAATGTTTCCACCAAAGCATTGGGATATTCAATAGGGCTGTTGAGCATAAAATTAAAGCTGCCGTTATTGCCGTGATCTTTAAGCCCCAGTTCCAGCATGCGCTTGTGAATGGCATTACTTATGCCTTTGAACCCGATGTACCGGTAAAAACTACTGGTGCCGGTAACCCTGATTGGGTCCGATGAAGAATTTAAATGAATGCTTATCAGCAGGTCAGGCATGCTGTCGCGGTAAAATAAAATGCGTTCTTTATTATCAACAAATTTTTCGGTGGTACGGGTCATGATGACCTTGGCACCTGCCTGTTCCAATACTTTTTGCAGTTTAAGTGAAACAGCCAGTGTAAGCATTTTTTCTGAAGAGCCCGTTGGCCCGCCGGCACCCGTATTGCTGCCGCCATGCCCTGCATCTACCGCGATTGTCAAGTTCTTCAAGGCCAAATTTTCAGGCTGCCGTTTTATTTTTATTACAAGGGCATTACCCTTATAATAAATGCTATGTCCCCAGTGTTGCGCATGCTTCAGTTCAATAGTAATTCGGAATATCTCTTCTTCCAACTGCTCATAAAAAACATTT
>JANOUJ010000039.1:0-1855 GCA_031416815.1 Chitinophagaceae bacterium | reverse complement strand
CAGGATTTTATGGATGGCATAAAAGCATACACTGGCCGACAGCAAATTGATATAACCTTTATTTCGGAGAGTATTGGCTACGGCGGAACGGAAAAGGAAGTGTATGAAAAGGCTGAGAAATTATTGGTGATAGAGGAGGTGGATGTGCTGGTTGCCTTTATCGGTGAAAAGGTACTCGAAATACTGCACCCCCTGCTGCAATCCAGCGGTAAACTATTGCTGGTAGTGCATCCCGGGGCCAATTATCCATCCAGCTGGATACCCAAGTCCAATATTATACAGCTTACACTTCAGGATGCTTTTTTATGCTGGCTTTCGGGACAGGATGCCGGCAAAGAAAAGGCAGGAGATGCAATAATGGCTTCAACATTCTACGATTGCGGCTACCTGCACCTGGCCACGATGGTAAGTGGATTTAACGCCACCGGGGGCAATATTGTTTTCAATTATGTAAACAACCAGCTCTATAACGATGCCTTTCATATTGATGAACTGGAAAATTTTGTACAGGGTAACCCAGGCCTGCAAAAAATGTTAGCTGTATTTGACGAATTACCTGCCTCGTTGTTTTATAATAAACTCAACAAGATCGACAGAGCTGAAGAACTCAGCCTTTGTGTTTCACCTATGATGCTTCAACCCGCTGCCGTTAATGCCGGCAGCGGTTACAAATTCTCCGTAAGCGGTTATACTCCATGGTTAGCACGGGTTGAAGCAGGCAGCACTATAGATTTCTGTGATACTTTCAGGTTAAAGGCAAACCGTAACCCCGGCCTTTTTGCCCTGCTGGGATGGGAAACAGGTATGATCTTAAAGCAAATATCCGACACCGCCAGTTCCGGCTTTGGAGATGGAGCAGGTATTGCAGCAGACTTACAAAAAATAAAATTCAATGGACCAAGGGGTGAAATGCAACTTGATCCGCATACAAATTATTTCACAGCGCCCTTTGTGCGGTGCGACTTACCCAATAGCAGGGAAATGACAACACACCAGCAGACCTTTCCGGCAGATGCATGGGAAACTTATATTCAATTACCCACTGAAGGCTCGGGTTCGGGGTGGACAAACACCTACCTCTGCTATTAATATGACTACAGCGGGCAATACCCGTGTTGTGTTAGTTCGCAGCAGCAGCTTTGCTTTCCCTGTGTTGCAGAATGAAGCCCCGAATCTGCAAATCGTTTATGAGGGCTTTTTAAGCCCTTCCCCGACGTAGAATTAGGATTAAACTCCTTAAGTTACTTTGCATGAACTGCTATACATTTTATCTTCTGGGGATGGGGATACTAAGCGCATCTGAGAGCTGATATACAGGTTTTAAAAATAAATTAAATGAAGAGGTTAATAACTTTTTTACTGAAACAACCCGATCACACAAAATTAATTTGCAATTATTACTATTAAATATTACTTTTAGTTGATGTAGGTATAAATTCCTGTTTTTTTAATTACCGGACTTAAATACAATGATTAATTATTTAAAAAACCAAAACTTTTTTGTCTGTTATAAAACCCTTTACTATCCTGCATAAAACCTGATTCTATCTTATTTAAACCAAAACTTTTTAAGATTAATGATTTGATGAAGCCTGTTTAGTTATTATAAGGATAACAATTTTTAATACCAAAACTATACTATTATGGCACAACCTTATGTGGGAGAGATCAGAATGTTTGCGGGCAATTTTAATCCTGCCGGCTGGATGTTTTGCGATGGTTCCTTACTTCCGATTTCGGAGAATGAGACTTTATTTACCCTGATCGGTACTACCTATGGAGGTGATGGCCAGAGCACTTTTGGCCTTCCTGACCTGCGTGGGCGTGTGCCCATCCATCAGGGACAAGGGCCGGG
>JANOUJ010000038.1:0-8275 GCA_031416815.1 Chitinophagaceae bacterium | reverse complement strand
CTTTTATTGTAACCACGTTGGTTATTTTGGCTCTTATTTTATTATACACTTTTGAAGGTGGTGTAAAAACAATTATTTACACCGATACCCTGCAAACAACCGGTATGCTGCTGGGGCTGGTGGTTTGTATCATTGTTATTGTAAAAGCGATGGGTACTGATTTTAGTGGTGCTCTTTCAATGATGAACGAAAAAGGTTACACCAAAATATTCAATACTGATGTAAACGACTCCAGATTTTTTCTGAAGCATATCGTTGGTGGTATGTTCATCGCCATTGCTATGACGGGCCTTGACCAGGAAATGATGCAGAAGAACATCAGTGTAAAAAACATAAAAGATTCGCAGAAAAATATCATGACGTTTACTGCTGTGCTGATGGTTGTAAATTTTCTATTCCTGTTCCTCGGTGGAATACTTTATTTATACGCCAGCACCAATAATATTGTAGTTCCGCCGGATGATCTATTTCCTACCATTGCATTAAGTGATGCTTTTAGCGGCACCATAGGTATCCTTTTCATTATTGCACTCATATCAGCACTGTTCCCGAGTGTTGACGGAGCTATTACGTCGCTAACCTCGTGTTTTTGTATTGATATTTTAGGCATCAACAAGAAAGAAGGTACTGAAAAAGAAAAGAAACGGACAAGGCTTAAAGTACATTTTTCATTTGCAGTAGTTTTTTTTATAATGGTACTTCTTTTTAAAGCGATCAATGATAAACTGATCATTGATTTCATCTTAAAATTTGCGGGTATCACTTACGGGCCTTTACTGGGTTTATTCTCCTTTGGTATTTTAACCAGGCGACATTTAAATGAAAAGTTAATATGGACAGTTTGTATTGTGGCGCCCATGCTGGCACTGGGTTTGGATATGCTGAGCAGCCCCGAATGGTATGAAAAGAAATTGCATGTTTCGCTGGGTTTAAAAACAATCTCCGAAAATATTTTTAATGGTTATAAGATCGGTAACGAGCTGATCTTAATTAACGGCATATTCACCTTTTTAGGGTTATTGTTAATTTCCCGGAAAGACGATAAAAAAACAGATATTTCAATGTAACTTCACCGTGTTAGTAAGTGCCATTCTTCACAAATAATTTAAGTGCAGAATGGCATTTTGTCTACATACACCAAACTGCAATTTTAGAAGGATAATAGCGTTATAAAATGGAACTGATCAACACCAAGGCAGAACAATATGCAAAAAAGAATACATCTGCCCTGGATGAAGTGCTGAACGAAATAGAAATGGGCACGTTGGCCAATCATCCGCATGCACAAATGCTCAGCGGGCATGTACAGGGTAAAGTGCTGGAATTATTTAGTAACATGATTGCGCCAAAAAGAATTCTGGAAATTGGAACATTTACTGGTTTCAGTGCTTTGTGCCTTGCGAAAGGATTAACTAATGATGGACAATTGGTTACACTGGAATTAAGAACAGATGATGCCGCCACTGCACAAAAATATTTTGAGAAGGCTGGCATGGAATCGAAAATTAGGTTGCATGTTGGTGATGCGCTGGAGATCATTCCCACCCTGCAGGAAAGCTGGGACCTCGTTTTTATTGATGCCGATAAAATTAACTATATTAACTATTACGAATTAACTTTACCCTCAGTTAAAAGCGGTGGCTGGATATTAGCTGATAACGTACTTTTCCATGGCGGTGTGTTGGAAGATAATATAAAAGGAAAAAATGCAATTGCCATTGATGCTTTCAATGAGCATGTAAAAAATGACGGTCGTGTAGAGCAGGCCATGCTGACCATAAGAGACGGGCTTTTATTAATTCAAAAAAAGTAAAGGATGTACCAAATTATTTTTGCTGTGTTGCTCTCAATAAGTTCCATCACGCTTGCGGCCCAAAGAATATCTGTTGAAGAATACATAGAGCAGTTTAAGGCTATTGCCATCAGTGAAATGCAACGTACCGGTGTGCCGGCATCCATTACGCTGGCACAAGGCATACTGGAAACGGAAAATGGGAACAGCGAATTGGTAAAAAAATCAAACAATCATTTTGGCATTAAATGTAAAAGCAACTGGACAGGCGAAAGCGTTACACATGATGATGATGCAAATGGAGAATGTTTCAGGGCTTATACCAATGCAAGTGAAAGCTATCGTGACCACAGTGATTTTTTAAAAGCAAACAAACGCTATGGAACATTATTCAATCTAGATCCTGAAGATTATGCCGGCTGGGCAAAAGGCCTAAAAAAAGCAGGGTATGCCACCAATCCAAGGTACCCGGACCTTTTGATAAAATATATTGAACAATACGATCTGCAGCAATACACTTTAACTGCGTTGAATAAACAATCCGAAGCAAGTATCGCAAATGCAGCGGAAGTTAAAACGGCACAGGCCATCGAAACAATTACCGGCAAACAAACTTCTGAAAATGATGTTGTGGTGGCTGCGAAAGATCAGGATAATATAATCAGTGTTAATAACGCCAAATGCGTTTTGGTAAAGAAAGGAACATCTTTATTGGTTATCGCTAATAGGCATAATATTAGTTTGCCAAAGTTGATGGAAGTCAACGATATGACTGAAGAGGGCCTGCTTGCTAAAGACCAATTCATTTACCTGCAAAAAAAATCCAAAACCGGAGAAAAAGAATATTACATAGTGCAACCGGGTGAAACATTGTATGATATATCACAGACGAATGGAGTACAGCTTAAATATCTTTTAGAGTATAATGATCTAAAAGCCGATTCAAAAGTAAATACGAAAACAAAATTGTTTTTGCAACCTGGTTTTCAGGGCGAAGTAAAAAATGGAGGAGGAAGAGGCAAAGTGCACCACGTAGGCCCGAAAGAAGGTTTGTTTGCCATTGCCAGAACTTACAACGTTACCGTTCAGCAGTTAAAAGAATGGAATAAACTTGATTCTGATAATTTGAAAATAGGACAGGAAATAATTGTTTCAAAGTAAATAAAATATAGCATGATCATTCAGGTACTGGATAAAAAATTTCAACCTTATATTAAAGCTGAGCAGATAAAGGAACAGATCGGTAAATTGGCCGAACAGATCAATGTTGATTATGCAGAAAAAAAACCATTGTTCATTGCCATTTTAAATGGCTCTTTCATGTTTGCCTCCGACCTGTTTAAGGAGCTTACCATTGATGCGGAAATTTGTTTTATTAAACTTGCGTCGTACAAGGGAACAAAGTCTACCGGAAACGTTATTACATCCATTGGGCTGGATATGCCATTAACAGGCCGTCATGTAATTATTGTAGAAGACATCGTGGATACCGGAAAAACTTTAAGCGAATTTTTACCACAGCTAATAAACCAGCAACCTGCAAGTTTAAAAATAGCAGCATTGTTACATAAGCCGGAAGCTTTAAAGCATCCGCTTGCTATCGATTATATCGGGTTCACAGTTCCCAATAAATTCCTGCTCGGATTTGGGCTTGATTATGACGGATTGGGAAGAAATTTGAAGGAAATTTACCAGTTGGTAGAGGATTAGAGGGGCAACGCAAAGCATTGAAAGCATATCTTAATATCAGATATCATAGTTTCTTTACAACAAGCTTGCAATTGAAAAAATGTTTTTTCTATATCCTTTTTATATTATCGGCAATTACAGCCAGCTCTCAGTATTATCTCCGCGGCGAAATTAAGGATGAAAAAAATCAACCATTGCAAAATGCAAAGGTTTTCCTGCATTCAACCAGCCATTTTTATTACACAGGTTCGTACGGCGGTTTTGGAATTACTACCAAAACTTTACTGGATTCCCTCACTATAAGCTTAGACGGCTATGAACCCAGGTCGCTGAAAGTAAACGCCGATCAATGGCAATACATCACTTTAAAAATACTGCCATCAAATGTAAACAGTAACCGGCCCAGGCTTATTTCAGTAACAAAAAATTTAGAACACACATCCAAAGTAAAGTGGTTTATAGACAATGAAACTTACTTTCAACTGGTAGAAAACGAGTATGTACGGGCAGATAAGTTTCCAAACACCGGCTTTTCACTCAATGTAAATAAAGCATCGTACAGTAATGTGAGGCGCTTTATCAATATGCATAGTGCAGTACCTCCTGATGCTGTGCGTACCGAAGAAATGATCAATTACTTTAACCTGCATTACCGTGAACCAAAAAATGGTGAAATTTTTCATTTTGAATCGCAGCTTACTTCCTGTCCCTGGGATATGGAAAAGCAATTGCTCATTTTAAATGTGAATGCAAAAAAGCTGGACCTGCATATGATACCTCCCGGCAATTTCGTTTTCTTAATTGATGTATCGGGTAGTATGGATATGCCCAACCGGCTTCCTTTGCTGAAAGGGGCTTTTCAAATGTTTATTAAAAACCTGAGGGCGATCGATACGGTTTCTATTGTTACCTACGGCGGCACGGTTGGTATCTGGCTGCAACCCACAGGCGTAGCCGAAAAAGAAAAGATAATAAAATCAATTGAAGAATTATCTGCCAGCGGCGATACGCCTGGCGAAGCGGCCATCATGACAGCTTATGCGTTGGCAAGAAGTACCTATAAAGAGAGGGGCAGTAACCGCGTAATACTAGCCACAGACGGGGATTTTAATGTTGGTCTTACGTCTGAAAAAGCACTGGAAGACCTGATAACAAAAGAAAGACAGGGCGGGATCTATCTTACATGCCTGGGAGTGGGCATGGGAAATTTTAAGGACTCCAAACTGGCAACATTGGCTAAAAAGGGTAATGGTAATTATGCTTACCTGGATGATATAACTGAAGCAGAAAAAGTTTTGGTGAAAGAACTGACCCAAACATTTTTTGCAGTGGCCGATGATGTGTTTATGAATATAAAATTTAGTGCCGACCTGGTAAAGGAATACCGGCTGATTGGTTTTGATAACAGGAGAGATGCAGTTGCCGACAGCAGCATTGACCTGGAAGGAGGGGAGATAGGAAGCGGTAACAGTGCGATGGCCATTTTTGAAATAGTACCGGCAAGCGATAGACTTTTTAAGCCAGACCTGATGCCGAAAGATAAAGTTGCTGAGATGGAATTGCGTTACAGCCTTTGTGACGACACCACCTTATTGACCATTAAAAATTCATGTCTTGCTAATTTTATAGAATTTAAGAGCCTTGATAAAGAATTGCAATTTGCAACTGCCGTTGCTATGTTTGGCCTTAAAATAAAGCAGTCGAAATATATTAAACAGGTAGATTGGCGGGATATACAAAGAATTGCATCCGAATCCTACGATCCGGGCAGTTACCTGCAAACGGAATTTTTAAAACTGATCGATAAGGCACAGGATATCTATGTTACTAAAAGGCGAAAGAAAAACAGATCAGATTAAGAGAACATTTCTCTAACCTTATCAAAAAACGATTTGTCGCTTTTATCGGGCTTGGGTTGAAAATTTTCTGATTGCTGTAATTTTTCAAGCATCTCTTTTTCCGCCGATGAAACGTGCTGCGGTGTCCATACATTCACCTGTATCAGCTGGTCACCTTTTTCATAACTGTTTACATTGGGAAATCCCTTTCCTTTCAGCCGGAATATTTTTCCGCTTTGTGTGCCCGGTGGTATTTTAATTTTTGCCCTGCCATCAATAGTTGGTACTTCTATCTGAATGCCAAATACAGCATCTGGTATTGAAATGTGCAAGTCAAAAGCCACATTTAACCCATCCCGGTGCAGTTGTGGGTGTGCTTCTTCTTCTATCAACACGATCAGGTCGCCTGAGGAACCACCCCGTTCGCCTGCATTGCCTTTTCCACTCAGGCTCAACTGCATACCTTCCTGTACGCCTGCAGGTATATCGATTGTCACCGTTTCTTCACCATAAAGCCGTCCATCTCCTTTGCAGGCAGTACATTTGTTAGTAACGGTACTTCCTTCGCCATTACAATTGGGACAGGTAGTTACAGTCTGCATCTGTCCTAAAAAAGTATTTTGCACCCGGCGAACCTGGCCGCTGCCACCACAAGTGCCGCAATTCTGAACACTGTTCTTATCCTTTGCGCCGCTGCCACTACAGGTATTGCACAGCACATATTTTTTTACCTTAATGGTTTTTTGTGCACCCTTTGCAATCTCCTCGTAATTCAGTTTTATTTTTACCCGAAGGTTGCTGCCACGTGTACCTCTGCTTCTTCCGCCCGAACTTCTTCTGCCGCTGTTGCCACCAAAAAAACTACCAAAGGGGCTGTCATCGCCAAAAATATCTCCAAACTGGCTGAAGATATCATCCATATTCATTCCACCACTATGGCCACCACCACCGCCCCGGCCCGGGCTAAATGCCTGGTGCCCAAACCGATCGTATTGAGCACGTTTATCGGTATCGCTTAAAATTTCATAGGCCTCTGCCGCTTCCTTAAATTTTTCTTCGGCAGCTTTATCACCGGGATTCCTGTCTGGATGGAATTGCATGGCAACCTTGCGGTAAGCCTTTTTTATTTCATCCTGAGATGAAGATTTGGACACACCCAATATTTCGTAAAAATCTCTCTTGCTCATAATTTATTAATGTGCTAATATGCTAATTTGATAATGTGCTGATGAATGTGTGTTTTATAATTAGCACATCAGCAAATTGGCTAATTAGGAAATTTAGATTACTTGCCTACCACAACTTTTGCAAAACGAATGATTTTGTTATTCAGGTAATATCCCTTTTCAATTTCATCTACTACTTTTCCTTTCATCACTTCAGGCACTTCCACTTCGGTAATGGCTTCATGTTTCTCAACATCAAATTCCGTGTTGATGCTTTCCATGGCAGTTAATCCTCTTGACAATAATTTATTTCTCAACTTATTGAAAACTAACTGAACGCCTTCTTTTTGAGCCGCAATATCACTGCTTTCGTTCAATTGCTTTTCGGCCCGGTCGCAGTCGTCTATAACTTCCAGCATAGATATAATTACATCCTTACCTGCAGTTTGAATCAGTTCGATTCTTTCCTTTGCGTTGCGGCGCTTGAAATTATCAAACTCAGCAAACAAGCGCAGGTATTTATCTTTTTGCTCTTCCAGCTCAGCCTGTAATTTTTCAAAAACTTCTTCGCCACCCGGATTACTTAAATGGGTATTGCCGGGGATATCGGCATCGGCATTGATATTCATTTCTTCGTTTTCGGGGGTAAATATTTCTTTTTCTTCCATATGGTAGTTTAAAATTGGTTGCAAAGGTACAACAGTCAAACATTTTGCCAAGGGCTGTTTTGCGGTCAAATTGGCAATTATTTGTAAATATGTGTACCATAACTACATTAGGGTATGACATGGATGTTACCTTTGCGCCATGAAAAGCATTTTTTTAAATAAAAAGATCAGTAGAAGAGTGGAAACAGGGCATCCCTGGATTTTTGGAAATGAGGTTAATACAGGGAAGGCGCTGGATGCGGCCGCCAAAGCAGGTGAGATTGTAAACGTGTTTACCCATGATAAAAAGTTTATTGGAAGAGGTTATATCAATCCGCAATCACAGATCATGGTGCGCCTGCTTACCCGTAACAAAGATGAGATAATTGATGACCAATTTTTTATTAACCGGTTGCAGCAGGCCTGGGCGTACCGGCAGAAACTTGGCTATACAGAAAACTGCAGGCTCATATTTGGCGAAGCTGATGATATACCACAGTTGATCATTGATAAATTTAATGACTATTTCGTTATACAAACCCTGGCTTTGGGTATCGATGTGTGGAAGCCATCGATTGTAAAAGCGATTGAAAAGATATTTAATCCCAAAGGAATTTACGAACGCAATGATGTGCCCGTGAGAGAACTGGAAGGTATGGGGCAACACAAAGGTTTTTTATCTGCTGAATTTGATACCAACATTATCATTGAAGAAAATGATGTAAGATTTCATGTTGATATTGCCAACGGGCAAAAAACCGGTTTCTTTTTAGATCAACAAGATAACCGGCGGGCCATACAGCATATTGTAAAAGATGCCGATGTGCTGGGCGCATTTTGCTATACCGGTTCCTTTGAAATCATGGCGGCGCATTACGGTGCCAAATCGGTTTTAGGTCTTGACATTTCTCAAAACGCCATAGATATGTGCAACAAAAATGCTGCTCTGAATGAACTTTCGGGTGTTTGCCGCTTTGAATGTGTTAACGCTTTTGATGTGTTGAAAGAATGGAGTAAAGAAGGAAAGCAATGGGATGTTGTAATGCTTGATCCACCTTCTTTTACAAAAAGCAGGGCTACCATTAATAAAGCCGTTGCAGGGTATAAGGAAATTAATTTACGGGGGATGAAGCTGGTTAAACC
>JANOUJ010000037.1:0-4162 GCA_031416815.1 Chitinophagaceae bacterium | reverse complement strand
GCAACTGGCTTGTGAACCCTGTGTAAATAATACCTGTAAATTGTATGGCGTGCCCCAATGTTTGGTAAGGTTGGATGAACAAATAATTGTTTCGGCAGTAACAAACGTTTTAACCTAAGCCTGATATGAATTTTGACCATGATATAGAAGAAACGCTGAGTGCTTTGAATAAAGGCGGGCTCATACTCTACCCTACTGATACAGTATGGGGACTGGGCTGCGATGCTACCAATGCTGGTGCCGTTGCAAAAATTTATACCTTAAAAAAAAGGCAGGATGGAAAAAGCATGATCGTGTTACTAGCCAATGAGAACGATATCTTACGCTATGTTACACAACCTTATCCTAAAATTTTCGATTACATTAAAGGTGTACACAAGCCCACCACATTTATTTACGAAGGCGGAACGAACCTGGCAGCAAACATGATACAGGACGACGGCACAGTGGCCATACGCCTAACCAAAGATCCTTTTTGCACACAACTAATAAAGCGTTTTGGCAAACCGCTTGTTTCCACTTCAGCAAATATTTCCGGCTACCCACCACCGGCAATTTTTGAGGATATAGATATTGAAATAAAAAACGGTGTTGACTATATAGTGCAACACCGCCAGGATGATGTAACCGCAGCGTCACCGTCTGCTATTGTAAAATTGAATGTTGATGGCTCTCTCTCCATCATACGCCCATAAAAAACTTTGCCAATCCGGTGACCATCGGGTTGGCAAATTTGAAGATACTATAACGTAAACCCTACGCCAAGCTGGATGCTCTGACTTTTCCACTTTTCCTTACTATCAATATCATTTAAATTACTTAAGCCAACTGCATAACGTGCATAAACATTCAGATGAGATATGTTAACCTGCACCCCGCCCAACAAACTAAGGTCGCCGGATTTAAAGGCGTCTTTACCGTTTTGAACCAGGGATTTATTTTTATTGGTTAATATGCCAAACTGCGGGCCAGCCTGTAAAGTAAGGTATTTAACCGGCTTAAAATTTAGCAGGATAGGTATGCTTAGGTACTTTAATTGTACTTTATGAACTTTGTTAAATTGATACACCGTACTGTAATTGTTGGATGTATCTACATTGATCTGGTTAAATAAAACTTCGGGCTGAATCGCAAATTTTTTACCAAGACCTACCGAAAAAAATCCGCCAACATGGTAACCAAAAGAAAATTCATCATTAACTGATTTACCGGTAAGCTTGTTGATGTTTGCACCACCTTTAAAACCAACACGTAGTTTTTGTGCAGAGGCTGCAGTTGTTGTGATAGAAAAAATTGCAAGGATTAAGAGTTTTGTCTTCATAAAATAAAAATTTTTTGGTTAGCTATTATGCAACAAGTAATATGCCAATGGATTGTTTAAAATTACAAACTTATGTTAAGAGAAAGGTTACTAAAATGAAAACCCTACGGTTATAGAAAAGATAGCACTGAACCTGTTCTCTGTAGTTTCCGGAAGATAGTAATCAAAATAAACTATAGGTTGTATAAAAAATTTATTCACCATGTAGGTAATATCAAACGATGCAGCAATGGACTGCACCTGGAATTTATTATTAAAATCAGATTTTTTTCTTTTACTCAACGCCGGCCTGTTAAAAACTGCATTGGTATGTGTTTGTGTTAATTTATCGCTGCCCATATTCAAGATCAGTGTTGGAATAAAATCCAGTTCATCTTTTTTTGAAAGAATATTGTAGAATGCAAAATCATGGGCAACTGTTGCTGCAGCAGAAAAATAACTGGTCTCGTTATCGGTTGAATCTTTTCCGGTTACTGTTATAACCGTGTCCCTTCCATTGGGTGGTGGATTGGGCAAATGAACCAGCCTTTTAAAACTTACAAAATTGGTTTCTTTATACTTACCAGTAACATATCCCAAGGTAATACCAGGCTGCAACATTCCCTTTGCCAATTTAATATATGCGAACAGATCATTCTGGTAAAGCGATTTGCTGTTGTATTTATGCTGGTTACTTAAATATCTTGTATAACTGCCACCAGCATAAAAGGTTTTGCCATAATAATCGTAACCGGCTGTAAGTCCCGTTTGGTAAAGTTCAGGTTTGTTGGTACTGTCGGCGGTTATAAAGGCCGCAATGCCAAAACTTAATCCATTTTTCAATCTGTAATTAATGCCCGGTGTATAAACCAACTGCCGGTTAACAGCAGTAGCATTAGCTGCATTATTATTTGCACTAAACTCCCCGTTACCAATGCCAAAAGCAACATCCAGGTAATTCTTATCTTTTTTCCTCATCAGCTTAATAAACTCATCGTTCTTAAACATTGAATCCAGCAAACGTCTTTCTTCCTTAGTTAAAGAATCGGTTTGTGCGTTTGTAGACAGGCCTATAAGGCAGCAGGTTATCAGCAGCAGGTATTTCAGCATAAAGGTTGAGTTAGCTGGTATTAGATTGCTAATATCAAAATTAGTTTAATAGTACGTTAAATAATAACTTTTCCCAATTCAAATACACCGATGTTCAATCAAAGCATCAATAAGATGCTGAAAATGAGAATAATTAGCCTACCTTTGCGCCGATTATTTTAAACTGAGAATTACATGACATGCTCAGTTGCTGTTGAACATTAGTTATTATCGGCAAGCATACAAACTTCTACGGCGGTTTGTAACCGCCGGCAGGGTTAAAAGAGAACCCTTACTTATCCCAACGGCCAAGGCATGACAACGGTAATATCCTTTTGAGGAAACCGGAAATTACATGTGGCTATCGCAAAACAAATTACATGAATGCATTTGAGGCCTTAGGCCTGAACGAACAGTTGGTACAATCTGTTACCGACCTGGGATTTGAAACCCCAACAGAAATACAGGTAAAAGCCATCCCGGTGTTATTATCGGGTACAACCGATTTTATCGGCCTGGCACAAACGGGTACTGGTAAAACCGCTGCTTTTGGTTTACCCTTATTACAATTAATTGATGGCAACCAACGCCATCCGCAGGCTTTGATCGTTTGCCCAACACGTGAACTGTGTTTGCAAATTACCAACGACCTGGAAACCTATAAAAAACACAGCAAAAATATTTATACAGAAGCTGTATACGGCGGTGCCTCCATTATGATGCAGATACGCAACCTGAAAAGAGGTGTACACATTGTTGTTGCGACACCCGGCCGCTTAATTGACCTGATCGAGCGTAAAGCAATTGACCTCCAAAAAGTAAAATATGTGGTACTGGATGAGGCTGATGAAATGTTAAACATGGGTTTTCGTGATGATATTGATTTCGTTTTAAAGAATACGATCAACCGTGAGAGCACCTGGTTGTTCAGTGCTACCATGCCACCGGAAGTTAGAGCGATTTCTAAAAACTACATGGAAACACCCAAAGAGGTTACCGTTGGTAAAAAGAACAGTGGTAATGTCAATATCGATCACCAGTTTTTTGTAGTGCCTGCCAGCCAGCGTTTTGAGGCATTAAAGCGTTTGATAGATTTTAATCCAGGCATGTATGGTATCATCTTCACCCGTACCAAGGCAGACGCACAGGAAGTTTCTGAGCGTTTAGCAAAATCGGGTTACGAAATTGAAGCCTTGCATGGCGACCTGTCGCAACAACAACGTGATAAAGTAATGGGCCGTTTCCGCAGCAAGAATTTACAATTATTAATTGCAACCGATGTGGCTGCACGTGGTATTGACGTGGACGGTATTACCCATGTTATCAATTTTGAATTACCTGATGATATGGAAGTGTACACACACCGTAGCGGACGTACAGGCCGTGCAGGTAAAACAGGTATCTGTTTATCTATTTGTCATAGCAGGGAATCTTATAAGATCAAGTCTTTGGAAAGAATGATCAATGCCCAGTTTCATAAAGTGGATGTGCCATCGGGTAAAGATGTTTGCCGCAAGCAATTCTTTCATTTCATGGATAAATTAATGCAGGCCGATGTTACTCATGGCGATTATGAAACTTACATGCCCGACCTTATGGAAAAATTTGCCGACGTAAGCAAAGAAGAAGTTTTACAAAGAGTAGCAGCATTGGAGTTCAGTCATTTTTTAAAGTATTACGAAAATGCAGATGACCTGAACAGGGGTGATATACGTGGCGAAAGGAGACCCGTTGAAAGAGCCGGAAGTGAAATGAATGGCAGCCGTAAAGAAC
>JANOUJ010000036.1:0-1548 GCA_031416815.1 Chitinophagaceae bacterium | reverse complement strand
GGGTCGCCAGGTATCCAGTTACCCATAATGATCCTGCCACCCGGTTTTGTTACCCGAACCATTTCTTTAGCAACATCCATAGGCTTTGGAGCAAACATGGCACCAAAGATGCTTACCACAACGTCGAATGATCCATCTTTTAATGCATTCAGATCGGTTGCATCACCTTCCTGAAAATTACAATTATGCAGCCCTTCATCCTGGGCACGTTTGATACCGGCTTCTACCAGGTTCACCGCAATATCCACCCCGGTAACAGTAGCGCCAAGCTTCGCTTCCGGAATGGCTGTTGTGCCATCACCACAACCCAGGTCAAGCACCTGCATACCTGGCGTAATACCCAACCGGGATACCAGTGCTTCGCCGCTTTCACGCATGGTTTCAGCAATTTTTGTAAAGTCGCCTTTCTCCCATAATGCTTTGTTTGGATTCATATGCTTTGATTTTAGTGAAGCAAGATACAGAATTTATTTATTGTGCTCATACCCCGTCTCCACAAACATCCCATTCTTAATAATAAAATTATTCTTTCCCACTTTTAAAATTTCTCCTTCCTTTAATCCGGCAAGGTTGTAAAGGTCAGTTTCCATTAAATGGACTGAACCGTTTGTTTTTCTTGCCAGGTTCAAATAATCAATATGTACATTAAACTCAGTAGCGCCGCACACTACGATCCTTACGGGTTTTTTCAGATGCTGCCACAGCACTTTATCTTTTATGGCCGCCCAGTTATCGGCTATCATCACCTGGAACTCAGTTTCGGGAAAAGCTTTTTCTGCCTTCAGCAAAGCCTCAATATTGTTCTCTGGATAGTCGCCACCACCGCCTTTTAACATGGTTCCTCTCATTAACTGCTCAACTTCAACATAAGTACTGCAGCTTTTATAATAGATGCCGCCGGTATTGCCAATTTTTTTATCCCTGTCGGGCATATTATCACCATCGTTAAAAAATACAAAGTTCTTTGATAAACTGCCGATGGGATTTGTTTTTACCCACAACAAAAGTTGTGCGGTATATTTATACATGCTGCCGGTAACGTCTGCCACAATGGTTGTCTTTTCCCACTTCGTTCTGTCAAGTATTCTTAAAATGGAAGTGTCAGGAATGTTATTTATTCTGATAGTAACGATTGGTTTTTCTGCAACAGGGACTGGTTTTTTAGGAATGAGCACATCTTCACTAACCCAGTGGGGATAATAGATCCGGATGGCGGTTGAACCTTTAAATTCTTTATATTCCGATTTACTTATCAGCCCCTCATCCAGCGCATCTTTCGGTTCACGGGTAATAAATGAATCGAGCGGCGACTTTTTTGGTGTATCATAATCAAGGGATGCAATACCACCTCTGCCAACCTGTATATACCATTTGCCATTTTGAAATTTGCGTGGCCTTTGTGCATAAATTCTTTCCAGATTAGACGTAGCACTGTCTTTTTTCTTTGTTACCGTTACCGGTTTTGCAGCAGGCAATGGAGTACCCGTTTTTACAATTTCCTCCAGTTTTACAACTTCTTTTTTTGCATTGTCTACTGACTGTTTTGAT
>JANOUJ010000035.1:0-20760 GCA_031416815.1 Chitinophagaceae bacterium | reverse complement strand
CTTCCGCAGTAGGACCGGTAAAACCATTTTGAGTAAGCATATCTGAAAAGGTCAATTTATCCTTAGCCAGGCTAAGGCTTGAATATGTTCCCTGAAAACCTGCACCAATTGTGCTATATCCATTTTCATCCAGCGCCTTGTGATACGACATGGACACAGAACCGTAATTTAATTTAAGCAGGCCATTTGAACTTGCATCGGTTAAACCTGAAATACCAACTCCGAAAACATCCTTTTCAGGAACCTGGCTTTTCAAGATCGGAAAATCCAAAGAGGCGCTTGTAGTCACATACGCTTTTGGTATAGAGGGCCATTGATCACGATGATTGGCAGCCAAACGCCAGGTGCCACTAAATTTTCCGGTAAATGCCGGGTTAAGTGTTAAAGGCGAAGCAAAAAATTGCGAAAAGTGCGGATCCTGGGCTTTTACCAGCTGGCTTGCTAACAGGGCACAAATACAAACTAATAATTTTCTCATTTTCATTAACTGTTCAGAACCTTAAAGATAGGAATTTACAGCAAAAAGCTGCACGGAAATGTTTTGAATACGGAATTGGTACTTAGTAATTGGGCTTTAACCGCCTGCCGTTTTTAATTAATCAAACATTTCAAATTTTCAGCCCTAATCTCTATTTCCTAATTCCCAACTACTTTTAACCTTGCATTTTGGCACCAAATGCCAAATCGCCGGCATCGCCCAGTCCAGGTACAATGTACCCCTTTGCCGTAATTTCATCATCAATATCGCCACACCAGATGGTAGCTTTAGGAAAAGCCCTTTTTACATACTCAATACCAACCGTGCAGGCAATGGCGCAAACAATGTGCAGTTCTTTTATATTCCCCTCATCCTTTAAAAACTCAATTGATTTTACAAGTGAAGAGCCGGTAGCAATCATCGGGTCGCTGATGATGACAATCCTGTTCTCTATTTCGGGGCAACTCATATATTCCATGTGAATATCAAAACTGCCATCGGGATTGTGTTTGCGGTATGCACTTATAAATGCATTATCGCCCTGGTCAAAATAATTAAGCAAACCTGTGTGCATGCCCAGTCCGGCACGTAAAATAGTAGCCAGTACGGGCTGCTCTGTCATAATTTTACTGATACTAATGCCCAGGGGCGTAGTAATTTCTTTTTCTTCCCAGGGCATCCTTTTGCTTATTTCGTACCCGATCACTTCTGCAATACGCTCCAGGTTGCGCCTGAACCGCATGCGATCCTGCTGCACATCCACATTTCTTAATTCGCTCACCCAATTGCTTATCAAAGAATGTTCTTCGCTGAGGTTGATAACCATGACGTTTTGAGTTTGGTGTTTTGAGTTTTTTGTTTCCGGCATTGATTCCCTGATCAGCTATATTGGCGGCGTCCCGATAGCTATCGGGATACATTATTTCTTTACTGAACTATAAAAAGAGCGATGCCAAACAAAACTAAAATAAAAAAAGGTATATCTGTATTTTTTCTGCTTTATCTGCGGGCAAATAAAATCCGTGCCAATCTGTGTATCGAGCTTGTAGAAGTATCTACGGAGAAAAATATTTTTAACATGCTGTTTCACAAAAATGTATTTTTATTGTATTCAAATTAAGAACAAATGAAAAAGACAATACCGGCTTTAATTTTATTAAGCTTTGTTTTTGCTGCTTGCGGCGGCGATGATAAGAATGGAAATGAAAAATCAAAAGACAAATACGAGCAGACCAAAGAAACAATGGAACAGACTGAAAAGAAAAATCCCAAACGTTTTTTAACAGTGGAGGGTAACGACAGAAAAAACCTGATGCGCCAGACCGTTATTAAAGGAACCATAACCAACAATGCTACAGTGGCCAGTTTTAAAGATATAGATGTAGAACTTTCTTTTTACAGCGAAACGGGCGCTTTGCTGCTTAGAGACCACGAAGTGGTTTATAAAGTAATTGCCCCCAATAGCAGCGAAAATTTTAAATACAAAACCTATGCTCCCAAAGGCTCTGATAGCGTTGCGATGAAAATTATAAGCGCAAAAACTGAATAATTTTTTATTACACAAACCTAAATTCATCCCCGTCAAACAAGCCAAGGTCGCTTAGTTTTAAATGTGGTATTACCAGTAATGCCATAAAAGAAAGCGTCATAAATGGTGCAGATAAAGTTGATCTCATTTCTACCTTAACCATTTTATCAATAGCTGTATAAGCCGCTGCTACCTTGTATCCATCATCATTGCTCATTAAACCCGCAACCGGTAACCCAAGTACTATCTCTTTACGATCGCTTACAGCACTTACACCACCTCCTTCTTTAATAACCAGATTCACAGCTTTCATTATACTTTCATCATCAACACCAACAGCAACAATATTGTGGCTATCGTGTGCAACAGATGATGCAATAGCGCCATGTTGCAATCCAAAATTTTTGATAAAGCCTTTTGCAACCGTGGCATTTTTGTATCGGTTAACGACTACTATCTTCAAGATATCATTTGCAATGTCACTTTCATAAAATTCATTTTTTACAATTGGTGTGCAAACAATTTTATTGGTTATCAATTGCCCATCCAATGCTTCAATGGCATAAACTGTTTCTCCAAAATCTGAAATAGTAAATTTGAAATCCGAAATATTTTTTTCACTACAATCAAAATTGTTCAACAATTCTGACTGAGTCGTTTCAATTTTCGAATTGCCATTTTCAGCAACCAGTGCGCCATCAATATAAGTTTGCAAAACTTTAAAATTCACCAAATCTTCTACCACGATAAAATCAGCAGCGTCACTAACTTTTAATAAACCGATATTCATTTTATAATGTTCAACAGGATTTATACACGCAACCTGCAACACTTTATATACATCAATGCCTTTGGCAACGGCCCTTTGGCAGAGTTGGTTGATGTGCCCATCGGCTAAACTATCCGGGTGTTTATCATCACTGCAGAACATCATCATTCTATAATGTTCATGCATCAGATCAATTAACGCTTCAAAATTTTTAGCAGCACTTCCTTCCCTTATTAAAATCTTCATTCCATATTTTAATTTGTCCAATGCTTCATCAGCAGTAAAACATTCATGATCTGTTGAAATGCCTGCATCAATATATTTTTTTGCATCTTCACCTCTTAACCCCGGTGCATGCCCATCAACCGGTTTGCCGTATTTTTTTGCAGCAGCAATTTTTTTATACACTTCCTCATCGCCATACAATACGCCGGGAAAATTCATCATTTCACTTAAATAATAGATATCGTCACTTCGCAGTAATGCATCCACATCTTCGGAAAGTAAAGCAGCGCCGGCAGTTTCAAAAACCGTTGCTGGTACACAGCTTGGGGCACCAAAATGAAATTTAAATGGTACTGTTTTTCCATTGGCTATCATAAACTCCACACCTTTCATTCCAGACACATTAGCAATTTCATGCGGATCGCTGATGGTGCCAACCGAGCCATGCACAACAGCCAGTTTTGCAAATTCGGATGGCACCAACATGGAACTTTCGATATGAACATGGCTGTCGATAAAACCAGGAAGAATAAAATTTTGGGTTTTGAGTTTTGAGTCTTGTGTTGTGAGCGGCTTAATAGATACAATCTTTCCACCTGTAACTTCTACTTCTCCATAAAAAATATGCTTTGCTTTAATATCTACAATATTGCCTTGTATGTTGAAATTATTCATTTTGCAATTCAGGTTTAATTTTTAGTTACAAGATAAATGAAAACCATTAAGGTATCTTTGATTTATATTTACACATAAAAAAATAAAAAATGAAAAATTTGATGTTACTGGGGTTAGTGATCTTGGGATTGGTGTGTGTACAGTTTGCACAGGGGCAATCAATGGAAGATATTATTAACAAACATGTTGAAGCAATGGGCGGCAGGGAAAAAATTATTACCTTGTCAAGTGCATTAATGACCGGCACTTTTACAGCAATGGGAGCAACTTCACCCATTAATATCACTACTACCAAAAGGCATATGATCGGCTCCCGTATTGATATTGAAGCCGATGGTAAAAATAATTTTCAGGTGATTACACCTAAAAACGGCTGGATATTTACACCCGTACAGGGAGATAAAGAACCAAGGCCATTGGTAGAAGATCAGTTTAAAGTGGGCCAGGTGCAACTGGACCTTCACGGCCCATTTATAAACTACCGGGAAAAAGGAATTAAGGTTGAGATGGTGGGCAAAGATTCGGTAAATGGAGATTTGTGTTATAAACTTATAGTAACATCTCCCAATACCAATGTTACGGTGTATTTTATAAACACCAGGTCGAATTTTATAGTTAAGACCAGTACAAAAATGTTTCAGTTTGGAGCACTGGAAGATGTTGAAACCTTTTACGGTAATTATAAACAAAATGAAGAAGGTTATTGGTTTGCGTACACCAACGCCGGGCCACGGGGTACAACGAATTATGACAAGATAACAACAAATGTTCCTGTTGATGTAAATGTTTTTAAAGTAAATTAATTTTATAACGATACGAAAAAGTGTTCCGATAATTTTGGAACACTTTTTTATTTGTATCTTCCGACACTAATTATTTTTTATGAAAAAACAATTTCTGCTTATTACAATTCTCGCTGTTATAACAAATGTAACTGCTCAAAAAAAGCTAAACGACGACAGTGTTTTATTAAGTAAAGTAAAATACCGTTCCATTGGTCCATTCCGCGGTGGTAGAAGTGCCGCTGCAGTGGGCGATCTTCATCAAAAAAATACATTTTATTTTGGCGCAACCGGCGGCGGTGTTTGGAAAACCCTTGATGGTGGCAGCAACTGGAAAAATATTTCTGATAAGTATTTTGGAGGCAGCATTGGCTGTGTAACTGTTGCACCCAGTGATCCTACCATTTTGTATGTTGGTGAAGGCGAAAATTCTTTGCGGGGCAATGTTAGTGAAGGCTTTGGTATTTGGCGTACCGATGATGGTGGCCGTAGCTGGCGTAACCTGGGTTTAAAAGATACCAGGCATATCATCCGCATTGTTATTCATCCCAAGAACCCTGATGTAGTTTGGGTGGCGGCTATGGGCCATTTATTTGGGCCCAATGAAGAGCGTGGTATTTTTAAAACTACGGATGGTGGAAAAAACTGGAAGAAAGTTTTGTATGTAAATAACCAGTCCGGATGCAGCGACCTTGTGATGGAACCTGGTAACCCCAGTGTATTATATGCAGGTACATGGCGCATGTTGCGTACACCTTACAGCATGGAAAGCGGGGGAGAAGGCAGCGGGCTCTGGAAAAGTATTGATGGTGGCGAGACCTGGAAAAATATTTCTACAGCAAAAGGTTTACCAAAGGGTGTTTGGGGAATTGTTGGTGTTGCGGTGAGCCAGAGTAACGCTGATAAAGTGTATGCCATCATGGAAAATAAAGATGGCGGATTATATGTAAGCAATGATGGTGGCGAAACCTGGACATTACAAAGCAGCGACAACAGCATCCGCCAGCGTGCCTGGTACTACACCAAAGTTTTTGTGGATCCTAAAAACGAAAACAATGTATATGTACTCAATGTGAATTTTTTAAAAAGTACGGATGGGGGAAAAACTTTTAAAACCATAAGAACTCCTCATGGCGATCATCATGATCTTTGGATCGATCCTGCCGATGGAAACCGGATGATCGTTGCAGATGATGGCGGCGCACAAATAAGTTTTGATGGCGGTGAAAACTGGAGCACTTATGAGAACCAGCCCACTGCACAATTCTACCGTGTTAGTACAGATAATCACTTTCCTTATAGAATATTGGGTGCACAACAGGATAATTCTACGGTAAGGATTTTATCACGCAATGAAAGCGCTGACCGTAACACTGGCGGACAAATAACTCAAAACTACTGGCAGGAAACAGCCGGTAACGAAAGCGGTTATGTTGTTGCGGATCCGTTAAACCCTGATGTAGTGTATGGAGGAAATTACAGCGGCTACCTGTCACGTTTGGATCATAAAACCGGTGAGAACAGGGCCGTAAGTGTATGGCCCGATGACCCACTGGGTGGCGGAGCGGACGTTGCTAAATATCGTTTTCAATGGAATTTCCCCATTTTCTTTTCGCCACATAATCCTAAAAAATTATATGCCGGCGGCAACCATTTATTTGTTACAGAAAACGAAGGTGCATCCTGGACGGCATTGGGCGGAGACCTGACCACCAATGATAAAAAACGCCAGGCATCAAGTGGTGGTCCCATCACAAAAGATAACACCGGTGTGGAAGTGTATTGTACTGTGTTTACTGCTACCGAATCTACATTGGAAAAAGACCTGTTGTGGACCGGTAGTGATGATGGCCTGATACATGTGAGTAAAGACGGTGGAAAAAACTGGGAGAATGTAACACCCGCAGCAGCCGGCCAGTGGATGATGTGGAACTGTGTAGAAACCGATCCGTTTAAAAAAGGCAAGGCATATTTTGTGGGTACAAAATATAAAAGCGACGATTTTGCTCCTTATCTTTTTAAAACAGAAGATTACGGAAAAAGCTGGACAAAGATCACCAATGGAATTAACGCCATGCATTTTACCCGTGCTTTAAGAGCTGATAAAAGAAGATCAGGCTTGTTGTATTGCGGCACGGAGTATGGCATGTACATCAGTTATGATGATGGTGTAAATTGGAAACCATTCCAGTTAAATTTACCGATGGTGCCCATCACTGACATGACCATAAAGGAAAATGATTTGATCGTTGCTACCCAGGGGCGATCTTTTTGGGTGCTTGATGATCTGACACCTGTACAACAAAAAGACAACAGTATTACTGATAGAAATCTATTTGCTTTTGGCGTTAATGATGCCTATCGTTATAGTGGCTATCAAATACCGAATCCGAAAAATGCCGGAATGAATCCGTTAAACGGTTCTGTTATTAATTATTATGTAAAAAGTATTTCCGATTCGGCTAAGGTGAGTATTGACATCCTGGATAAAAATAAAAAACTCATAAAAACTTTTTCGACCAAAGCAAAAGAAAAAGAAGATAAGCTGGATGTGAACACCGGCATGAACCAGTTCGTATGGAATATGTTGTACCCTGCAGCAGAAAGAGTAGAAGGGCAGATCATCTGGCATGGCTCTGTGCCTGGCCCCAAAGCCGCACCGGGCCAGTATTTTTATAAAATAAAAGCAGACAGGGATTCTGTTGAAGGAAGTTTCATCATTAAAGCCAACCCGGTATACAATGCATCGCAGCAGGATTACGAAGAGCAGTTTAATTTCCTGCTTGCAATTCGTGATAAATTTAATGAGATACAGAAAGCCGGAAAAAACATCCGTGACATCCGCAAACAGATCAACGATTTTATGGATAAGCAAGGAAACGATGTGCCTAAAGAAATTAGACAACAGGCCGATACCATTAACAAGCAAATGACTGCAATTGAAGAAGCGCTTCATCAAACAAAAGCCAAGAGTGGTCAGGATGTGTTGAACTTTCCGATCCGTTTAGATGATAAAATTTCCGGCTTGTATGATTTTGCGGTAAGCGGTAATAGTGCGCCTGCAAAACAGGTGAAGGAAGCCTTTGTAGAATTAGGCGGACAGGCAGATGTACAGTTGAATAAACTTAAAAAGATCATGGATGAAGATCTGGTAAAGTTTAATGCCATGATCAGGGAAAAAGCATTGCCGGTTATTGGAGTTAAGAAGGAAAAAGATTAGCTGTATCTGGTAATGGTATGCGTTTCTTTAGTTCCGTAGGAACTGTTGGTGGGTAGCAGAATAAAAAAAGACATCATGCGTTCCGAAGGAGCGCTTTGTGCTTTTAAAGATATTGGTTAACTATAAGTTGTTCCGCCGGAACAAAAGGCTCCTTGATATTTTTGATAAACCTGTCTTCTTATCTTTGCGCATGAAGTTTAAAGCATTCTCTTCTTCTTTCATAACCAAGTTTAGTTTTTTAAAACGGGCATTCGGCAATAAACCATTTCGCCTGCTGGATATTGGTGCTGGCAACCATTCTGCTACAAAAGCAAAAACTGTTTTTCCAAATTGCGAATACCATGGTGTGGATATGGAGAGGGAATACAACAACAGTGAAGCAGACCTAAAACTGATGGATGCATTTTATGAAATGGACCTCACCAAACTTGATTTTACAACCATACCTGATAATTATTTTGATGCCATACAGATCGCACATGTTATTGAACATTTGTTTAATGGCGATGAAGTGATAAAAGGCCTATTGCCCAAACTTAAAAGTGGCGGATATATTTACCTGGAGTATCCCGGAGAAAAAAGCACCCGTTTACCAAGCATGTATGGCTCTCTGAATTTTAAGGATGATCCTACGCATGTAAGGGTTTATTCAGTAAAAGAATTAACTGCCTTGCTTGAAGCAAATGGATGTATCGTTTTAAAAGGAGGCCTGCGCAGAAATATTTGGTTCATTATGGCCACGCCTTTCAGAATAATAAAAACCTGGGTAAGCGGTAAAAAATTGCAGGGTAATATTTTTTGGGATGTGTTGGGGTTTGCAGAGTTTGTGTGGGCGAGGAAGAATTAATAGGCAATAGGCAATAAGCAATTTGTGATTTGCTACGAAAGTTTTTTTGCTTTGCCAATTGCCAATTGCCAATTGCCTATTGGAGCAGATCTGGCCTCCTCTCTTCTGTTCTTTTAACAGCCTGCTCATGTCGCCATTCATCTATTAATTTATGATTGCCGCTCATTAAAATTTCCGGCACTTTCCAGCCACGGAATTCTTCAGGTCTTGTATATACCGGTGGTGCCAATAAATTATCCTGGAAAGAATCTGTGAGGGCAGATGTTTCATCATTCAACACACCCGGTATCAGCCTCCCGATGGCATCAACCAAAACTGCAGCAGCCAGTTCGCCACCGCTTAAAACATAATCGCCAATTGAAATTTCTCTGGTTACAAAATGATCCCTGAAACGCTGATCAATTCCCTTGTAGTGGCCGCATATCAGTAGTAAATTATTTTTTAGCGAAAACCCATTAGCCATTTGTTGATCGAACGTTTCGCCATCGGGGGTTAAAAAAATGATTTCATCGTAAGTGGTTTCTTTCTGCAAACTTTCAATGGCATTCACCAGCGGCTCTATCATCATTACCATGCCGGCGCCACCGCCAAATGCATAATCATCTACCTGTGCACGGGCATAAGTAGTGTGGTCTCTTAAATTAATCACATTCACTTCAAGCAAGCCTTTATCTCTTGCTCGTTTCATGATGGAGTGTGAAAATGGGCTGGCTAATAGATCCGGAACAACAGAAATGATATCAATCTTCATTGTACAAAGTAAGTTAATATCGAACAAGGAACAAGGAATGCTGAATATAGAAGTGTGCGACTCCGATCATCATTCAGAATTCCTTGTTCAGTATTTAAAAATCCATAAACCCTTCCAGGTCTCTTTTATCTTTCTTCGTTGGTCGCCCCTGTTTGCTCATTCTTTTACCGGTATGAAAAACCGCAGCCTGAAATTGAATGCGGTCCAGTTCTTCCGGAGGAGTTATATCGGTATAAAATTTTATGGCCTCACTGTATTGTACTCTTTTAAATAACAAGCCAGTCACTTTAATTACCCAACGTTTGTTTTCGGTCTTTATTTCATACTCATCACCTACCTGTACAGAACGGCTTGCTTTGGTATTCTCTCTATTAAACTTTACTTTGCCACTATCGCAGGCATCGCCAGCCTGGCTGCGGGTTTTATACAACCTGATGGCCCATAAATATTTATCCAGCCTCAGCTTTTCCTTTTCCATAAAGCAAAAATAAATCCTTTTGCAGCAAAGCTGCCCAAAGGTTGCTGTAATTGCGTATTTTTAATTTTTAAAACCTACCAAATATGTCAGTTTTCAGAATTGGATTTCTTATAATAATTATCTGTATAGCGCAAGTGGTTGTGGCGCAAAACCGTGGGAAAATTAATTGGACCGCTGAAGGTAATTCCTACACAAAAATGAAAGATGGGAATATTGTGCAGGTAGATCCGGTTACAGAAGAAGAAACGGTGGTAGTTGAAAAATCAAAACTTACAGATCCGGAAACCAATAAAGTTTTAGTACCGCAATCGTATGAGTTTAACGGCAACTATACCCGGGTACTTATTTTTACCAATACCGTAAAAGTTTGGCGCTATAATACCATGGGCGATTATTGGCTGTATGATATAATAGCCAATAAATTAACAAAAATGGGTAAGAAGCTTCCGGCACAGTCATTAATGTTTGCAAAATTTTCACCTGATGGAAAAGCAGTGGCTTATGTAAGTGAACACAACATCTTCAGCGAAGATATAAGCAGTGGAGAAATTACAAAACTGACAAGAGACGGCACCCGCAAACTAATCAACGGAACTTTTGACTGGGTTTACGAAGAAGAATTTAACTGCAGGGATGGATTCAGGTGGAGCCCGGATGGAACAATGATCGCATTTTGGCAGGTTGACGCTACCAAAATAAAAGACTATTACATGTTGAATACAACCGACAGTAATTATTCGCAGGTTATACCGGTAGAATATCCAAAAGTTGGTGAAGCACCATCAGCAGTAAAGATCGGTGTGGTTAATGTCAGCACCAAGCGAATCAGGTGGATGAATATTGATGGCGATCCTCAGCAAAACTATTTACCCAGGATGGAGTGGTCGGGCAAAAACGAATTGGTAGTACAACAGCTTAACCGCAAACAACAGGAAAGTAAATTATTGTATTGCAATACCACTGATGGCAGCGCCCTTACTTTTTGGGCAGAAAATAGTTCAGCATGGGTTGATCTGAATGCTGACGATCCAAGAGGATGGAACTGGATAAATAATGGCAAAGATTTTATCTGGATCAGCGAAAAAGATGGCTGGAGGCATATTTATAAAATAAGCCGCGATGGACAAACAGAGGTGGCGTTAACAACCGGGCCTTATGACATTGATGAAATTAAATGTATTGATGAAGCAAATAACCTGATCTACTTTACCGCATCGCCATATAATGCTACACAGCTTTACCTGTATAAATTAAATATTGAAAAGTCTACGCTTATTAACCGGATACTTAACGGAAAAAATATTACCAAAGAAGAGTTTGACCCGGTGTATGCTAACGGCAGGGATGGCATGCACAATTACCAGATATCGCCAAATGGAAAATTTGCTTTTCATACTTATTCAAATCACAATACACCAAAGGTTCAGGAATGGTTGAGGCTTCCGGCCAATACGCCGGTTAACGAAGCAAAAAGTATTGAAGCGACAGCTAAAATTGACAGCACCGTTGATGTAGAATTTGTAAAAATTCAAACCGACGACCAGATAACACTGAATGCGTGGATCAATAAGCCGAAAAATTTTGACTCAACCAAAAAATACCCGGTTGTATTTTATGTGTATGGCGAACCTGCTGCAACAACCGTAGTTGACAGCTATGGCGCACAAAATAATTTTTTATACAAAGGAGATATTCGTGCAGATGGATATATACAGGTAACCATTGATAACCGGGGCTCGCCGGTGTTGAAGAGTGCAGCCTGGAGAAAATCTATTTACCGCAAAATAGGTGATGTTAACATTACTGATATGGCCAAGGGTTTCGCAAAAATGCTGGAAATGAAATCCTACATGGATAAGGAACGTACGGCTGTATGGGGATGGAGTGGTGGTGGATCATCTACATTACACCTGATGTTCAGGTATCCAAATTTGTTTCAAACGGGCATTGCCATTGCGGCTGTATCAAATCAATTATTTTACGATAACATTTATCAGGAGCGTTACATGGGCCTGCCACAGGAAAACCGGGAAGATTTTATTAATGGTTCGCCGGTAACTTATGCAAAAAATCTACAAGGGAATTTATTGTATATACATGGTACAGGTGATGATAATGTCCATTTCAGCAATGCTGAATTACTGGTGAATGAATTGGTAAAATACAACAAACAATTTCAGTTCATGGCCTACCCAAACAGAACGCACAGTTTATCAGAAGGTGCAGGCACGTTTTTACACCTTTCAACTTTATACACCAATTATTTAAAAGCACATTGCCCGCCTGGTGCAAGATAATTGGCTGAGGCTTTTTTTGTGGAATAATAAATAAACTACCAATATTATTTTCAATTAATCACGGCGTTAGTTTTTTAATTATTTTATTATTATATTTATGTGTTCCTCATTTTATAACCAAACTAACCTTTTATGAGTATTAAAATCAGAACAGGGCTTATTGTAATCTTACTTACAATATTCTCATCAACAAATACTTTTGCACAAAACACAGTCAGCGGTAAAGTATCTGATAATTCCGGAAAAGGAATTTCGGGTGCATCTGTAACTGCCATTGGTGGCAGGGGCGCCCAAACCAATGGGGATGGTAACTTTTCGCTTTCACTCCCTAACGGGTCTGTAACTATCACTGCATCTTTCGTTGGATACAACCCACTCTCAAAAGGAGTTACCGTATCAGGGAATATGTCGGTGGATTTTGTGCTCCTGGAATCTTCGGGTGATTTAGGGGATATCATTCTCACCACAGGTTCCCGTTCATTGCCGCGGAGTTCAATCAATACACCTTTACCCATTGATGTACTGTCAAACGCTGATTTGAAATCAACAGGACAAATAAGTTTCGACAAACAACTTCAGTACCGGGTTCCTTCTTTCAATACCATTAATACACCGGTAAATGATGCTACCACTTTACTTGATCCTTATGAAATACGTAACCTGGGCCCCAGCAGAACATTGGTGCTTATTAACGGTAAAAGAAAAAACCTGAGTTCATTGCTGTATGTTCAGTTTGCCCCCGGCCGTGGAGAAACCGGTGCCGATCTTTCAGCAATTCCTGTGGATGCCATTAAGCGGGTTGAAATTTTGAGAGATGGAGCTTCGGCACAATACGGTTCCGATGCTATAGCAGGTGTTATGAATGTAATTTTAAAAGACAGGTATCAATACAGTACACTTACTGTTAATGGTGGCCTTACACATAAGGGGGATGGAGAAAATTATGGAATTGCTTTTAATAGTGGTTCTAATATTGGTGCAAAAGGGTTCATTAATTATACCGTTGATTTCAGTCAGCAAAACAGTGCAGTGAGGTCTGGAATTATCCATGTACCTACAGAAATAGCTACGTTTGGTGATCCGTCCCAGCCCAATACGGATCCTGTAAACAAAGCAATTATTGATTTTTTAAAAGTATATCCTACCGGAAATAATATTAACGGGTCTGGTGATATCCAGGCGGCAAAATTTAATTATAACCTTGGATTGTCAGCCGGTGAAAATGGCCAGTTTTACAGCAATGCTGCATTAGTATTTAAAAAAGCAAAAAGTTATGCAAACTACAGAACTCCTTATTGGCGAACTGATGCTGGGTTATTACATAAAAGAATTCCGGGGGCGCCTAATTACACCGGGGGCAATGATCCTTTGTACGAAGGATATATAGGTTATGTGCCAACCTTTGAAGGTGATTTGCTTGATTACAATGCTACTCTCGGCTTCAAAACTGTAAAAGACGGATGGACACACGATGTTGCTGTTACATTTGGAGGCAACCAGCAATTATATACGGTTGAAAATACAGTAAACCGATCATTGGGAACGGCCAGCCCTACATCATTTAAACCGGGCGGTTTCAATTTTTCGCATATCGTAGGAAACTATGATGTTGCTAAATCTGTCAATGATAATATCAGTGTAGGTTTTGGTACCGAAGTAAGGAGAGAGACCTATAAAATAATTGCAGGCGATACATCATCGTATACTGGCCAGGGCGCAAATTCATTTCCCGGAATTCGGGAAGAAAATGCAACTACCAACAGCCGATTCAATTTTGGCGGATATATTGATGCTACATGGAATATCTCAAAGGACTTTTTACTGAACGGCGCAATACGTGCGGAAAAGTACAGTGATTTTGGTGAAGCATTTGTTGGGAAGCTATCCAGTCGTTACAAACTTGCAAACGACAAAGTTGTAATCAGGGCTTCTGCTTCATCAGGTTTCAGGGCACCAACATTACACCAGATCTATGCACAATCCACACAGGCTTCTTTTGCAGGTGGTACCATTGTATTATCCGGCCTGTTCAATAACAGGAGTAAGCAAGCCTTTGCTTTGGGGGTTCCTTTATTAACGCCTGAAAAATCTACTAACCTGTCGTTTGGTTTAGGATTCAATCCAACAAAGAACCTGAATATTACGGTAGATTTTTACAGCATTACCATTAGAGACAGGATCGTTTATAGTTCTTCCATTAACTCCGACGATAAATTACTTGCCAACCCTACAACAGAGCTAGGCCGTATTCTTAAAGGAAATAGTGTTGGCGCAGGTAATTTCGATCTGGCCAGTGTACAGTTTTTTATTAATGGTGTTAAAACAAGGAACGCCGGCCTTGACCTGGTTGCCAATTATAAGAATATAGTTTTAGGTTCCGGAAAATTGGGGGTTAATCTGGCAGGTAATTTTACAATAAATAATGAAATTGTTGGTACACCCAATGACCCTCCCGCCATTAAATCAGCCGGAGCTACTATCCTGAGTACACAAATTAAATCGCTGCTTATTGAAGGAAGACCAAGGCATAAGGTTGTACTGGGATTTGATTACAGCATTAAAAAATTCGGCATCAGTTTAAATAACACCATATTTGGGCAAACCAAGTTTCAGGACCTGGATAATGGGGGAAGCCAGATGAATAATATTAAACAGGTATTTAAAACTGCAGTTGTTACAGATTTAAACCTGGGATATAGTTTTACAGAAAAAATTGCATTTAATATTGCCATAAACAATTTGCTGAATGTGCTGCCAAAATGGAAATTGGAATTAACCGGCAATCCAACAGATCCCGATTATGCAGCAGCAAAAGCAACTTTAGCTAATACCGCCGACAGGGAATTACTGGAAGGTTTTTTAAGCTTTAGTGGCCGTTACCGTATTTTAGGTTACAATGGATCTCAGTTCAGCCAGTTGGGTACCTTATTCCAGGCATCACTGGTGTTTAAATTTTAATAATTTATTTATTTAAAAAAGCTGTGGTAAATTACCGCAGCTTTTTTTATTCGCCATGAATAATCTTTACAAAACCCATTCAGAAATTTATGAAATGATGTACCAGACCTTCATCAATTATGATGAGGAGTATGCGTACTACAGTATTAAATTAAAAAAATATAATGCTCAGTCGGTATTTGAATTGGGCTGTGGTACCGGAAACCTTGCCAATAAGTTTATAACAAACGGATTTAGTTATACCGGGCTTGATTTAAATAAAGCAATGCTTGATATAGCTGAAAGAAAAACTCCCGGAGCTGAGTTTATGGAAGCAGATATGAGAAATTTTTCATTGTCGGAAAAAAAACAAGCCTGCATTATTACGGCAAGATCGATAAGCTACCTGATGGCTTATAAAGATGTAACGGATGCTTTTCATTCAATTAATAAAAACCTGCAAAAGGGGGGCATTCTTTGTTTTGATAATATTGATGCGGCAAAATTTATTCCCAGTATTAAAAACGGCAGGCAGATCATACACAAGGCTGAATTTGAAGGCAGAAAATTTCACCGGGAAAGTTATTGGTCGGTAAATGAAAGTCAGAGCTGGGCATTTAACTGGCAGTCTGTTTATTTTGAAGAAGATGCAAAAGGCGGATTGAAGAAACTTGTTGAGGATAACTCTACCGTACGTTGTTTTACAAAGGATGATCTGTGTTTATTTCTTGAGCTTTGCAATTTTACTGTGAAAGAAATTGAAGACCGGCCATCTTATGCTTTTGATACTTTTGTAATAGTTGCACAGAAAAATTTCTGAATATGGCAATGTATGATAATGAAAATACCGTCAGGGCTTCATTTGATTTAAATTACATCAGCGAATACCTCGTACAGGCACAATGGGCCGAGTTTATTGAATTGAAAAAAGTTATTACTGAAATTGCTGGCCGTAATAAAAGGCCCGTTACAATTCTCGATATCGGAGTAGGAAATGCTCGTATACCAAAACACCTCTGCGGCATAAAAGAAATTTGGGATAAAGTTGCATTTTACGATGGCACTGATAATGCAATAGCCTGTGTTGAACTTTCGAACAGCGAAATTAAAAAACTTAACATTGGCGATAAAGTTGCCGTACATTATTTTGATGCTGCTAACCTGGATAAATGGAATAAGAAATATGACATGGTTATCAGCACCTGGTTTACGGCAGGTAATTTTCATCCGGATAATTTTCCTTTTGACAGTTATAAAGGTTCCGGCAAAAAATTAAATTTGACAACTAACGAAAAATTTACAACTATTTTTGGCCATGCATATAATCTTTTAAACCCTGGTGGCGAAGTGGTTATAGGAGCCTGTTACCTGGATAATTCGACCACAAGATTAAAACAGGAAGAATCTTACCATAAAATGGGAATGACTGTTATAACCGGTGAGGAAGATTCTTTTACAGCAACGAAAGAAAAATTCTGGAGCCAGCGGTTTACGAAAGAAAAAATGTTCAGCTATCTCAAATTTATACCTGAAGAGAAATTTATTTTCACGCCATTAGATACTTATGCGTATGCGATGCAGGTAAGGCTTAGAAAATAATCAGTATACCGGGATATTATATTTTCCCCGGATATGCTTCCAATGCTTTCTCCAAACAATCCATTGCTGCATTAATAGCATTTACATTTATAACGTAAGCTAAACGCACTTCCTGTTTGCCGAGGCCGGGTGTACTGTAAAAACCGGTAGCAGGTGCCAGCATTACGGTCTGGTTATTATAATTAAAAGATTCCAGCAGCCATTGACAGAATTTATCTGAATCATCAATGGGCAATTTAGCCATGGCATAAAAAGCGCCACCAGGGTTAGGACAAAAGACACCCGGTATAGCATTCAGCCTTTCTACAATGGTATCCCTTCGTAATTTATATTCGGCCCTGGTGCCATTAAAATAATCGGCCGGCAGATCAACGGCGGCTTCACCCAATATTTGCGCAAAAGATGGTGGGCTTAATCTTGCCTGTGCAAGTTTCATAGTCGCATCGAGTAAGGCTTTATTCTTTGTAACAAAAGCGCCAATACGGCCACCACAGGCACTGTAACGCTTACTGATGGTATCCATTAAAACAACATGATCATCCACACCGGTTAAATGCATGGCACTGGTATGTGTTCCCTCGTAACAAAATTCCCGGTATGCTTCATCGGCAAATAAATACAGGTTGTGTTTGGTAATGAGTTGTTTTAAAATTTCCATTTCGGCCGCACTATACAAATAACCGGTTGGATTATTGGGATTGCAGATAACGATTGCTTTGGTTTTTGACGTGATCGCTTTTTCAAATTCCTCAATAGGCGGCAATGCAAAACCTGTTTCTATTGCAGAAGTTATAGGCTTTACAATAACGCCTGCTTCTACAGCAAAGCCATTGTAATTGGCATAAAAAGGTTCGGGAATGATCACTTCGTCACCGGCATCCATGCATGCCATGAAACCAAAAATGATGGCTTCGCTACCACCGGTTGTTATGATGATCTGCTCATGCGTTACATCAATACCAACTGTTTTATAATACTGTACTAATTTTTTGCGGTAGCTTTCGTTGCCGGCGCTGTGACTGTATTCCAACACTTTGAAATCTGATTGGCGCACAGCATCAAGGCATTGCGGCGGCGTTTCAATATCGGGCTGGCCAATGTTTAAATGATACACTTTGGTGCCTTTCTTTTTTGCAGCCTCTGCGTACGGAACCAATTTACGAATGGGGGAAGCCGGCATTTGCAAGCCACGGTTACTGATTGTTAGCATCAAACAAAGTTATCAGTTATTGGTTATAAGTTATAAGTTTGCCCATGCAAATTTTTGAGATCACCAGCCGCCTTATTATCACCTGCAGCAACCGTTTATCTCCCTGGCTTCAACTTGAAGTGGCGACATTGGGTTTCAAACCTGAACGGGTGTTTAAAACCGGTGTTGAGCTCAAAGGAACTTTGCAGGATTGCATCAAACTGAACCTGAATTTGCGCTGCGCCAGCCAGGTCTTGTTGTCTTTAAAAGAGTTTAATGCTGATAATGCAGATGATCTTTATAAAGCACTTATCGACTTTACATGGGAAGATGTATTGACGGTTGATGGTTATTTTTCCATCAGCAGCAATGTGAGCAATGATACCATCAACAATTCTTTATTTGCCAATGTAAAAGTGAAAGATGCAATCGTTGACCGGTTCAGAAACAAAACCGGTGAACGCCCTAACTCCGGTCCGGAATTGGATAAAACCGTTATTCATTTATATTGGAAAGAATCGCTTGCCGAGATTTTTATTGATACTTCCGGCGAAACTTTATCTAAACATGGATATAGGAAGATTCCCGGCAAAGCGCCCATGCTGGAATCGTTGGCTGCAGCAACTTTGCTGGCAACAAAGTGGGACAGGCGATCTGCTTTCATTAACCCCATGTGTGGCTCGGGCACGGTAGCTATTGAAGCTGCTTTGTTAGCAACCCATCGAAAGCCCGGCTTGCTGCGTTTTAATTATGCATTCATGCACCTCGTCGGTTACAAAGAAGAGATGTACAATGCTGAATTTAAAAAGCTGGAGCAACAGGTTATTGATGTACCGGGACTAAAAATTATTGCTACAGATATCAGTGAAGATGCTGTAAACATATCAAAAGTGAATGCAGGCATTGCCGGCGTTGAAGAATTCATAGAATTTGCAGTTTGCGATTTCGAAGAAACAAATATTCCTGAAGCAGAAAACGGCGTGATCTATTTTAACCCTGAGTATGGCGACCGCCTGGGTGTTGAGGCAGCGCTGGAAGAAACGTATGGCAGTATTGGTGATTTTTTAAAAAAGAAATGCAAGGGATACTTTGGTTATATTTTTACCGGCAATTTAGAACTTGCAAAAAAGATAGGATTAAAACCAAACCGCCGGATTGAATTTTATACCAGTAAAATTGACTGCAGGTTGCTGGAGTATGAACTGTATAGCGGTACCAAAAGAACAGATAAACAGTAATAGCATTGTTTGCTAAAATAAACTGTTACATCTCTGCTTTAAATAAAACCCTTAAAATATTTCTTTATGTTATAAATATTTTCTACTTTATGTTTCCAATTCTATGATTATTCCTTCCTGAAGAAATTCCGATAATCAGTTTATTTTAAATAACATTTTATTTACAAAAATTAATCATCATGAAAAAATTATTCGTGCTTTTCTTTTTGTTATATGCTTCAGTTTCAGTTAATGCTCAAATTAACGATACAGAAAGCAAAATTGCCCATGACCTGGCTAAAAAAAATTCAGCAGTAATCGGGCTTTCTCAAACTGACATGGACAACTCCATTATCTCAAACACATACATGATTCCGGGAACCAATATCCGGATGTTGTACCTGCAGCAGCATTATCGCAACATTCCGGTTTATAATCAGCTGCATGTGCTGGCATTTAAAAATGAAACGCTTGTTTCTAAAACAGGCAGCCGCCTGGTTATTAAAGATGAGGCCGGGCGAAATGCAGATCCATCCATAGCACCCGAAACAGCTGTAAGGGTTGCTATGGCTGATTGTAAAGTGAATACATTTAAAACAATTTCGGCAGAAAGCAAATCAGCCGATGGAAAAAAATTAACTTATGGAAAACTTGATGTAGCTACTGAAAATATTTCGGCAGAGCTTATCTGGTTTCCGGTAGATGAGGGAAAAGACATGAAACTGGTATGGCAGGTTTTTATTGCGCCACGCAACAGTTCCGATTACTGGTTGATAAGAGTTGATGCTGCCAATCAGCAGATCATCAGTAAAGAAAGCCTTACCATTTATTGCAATTGGGATGATAAGGGACATTCTGTACAGGATCACCTCAGCAAACACCCAACTCCAACAGCAGATTATAATTTATTAAATGTTCAAAAAAATAAAAAACAGGCAGCTGATCAACCCTTTGTTGTAAATAATGCTGCTTACCGGGTAATCCCTTATCCTGCCGAAAGCCCGATACATCCTGGCGGGGGACATGCACTGGTTTCAAATCCTTGGCTGATGGCACCGGGAAATCCAACATCCCTGGGGTGGCATAATGATGGTAGTGTTATTTACGAAAGCTCCAGAGGAAATAATGTACATGCTTATGAAGACAGGGATGCAAACAACTTACCCGGGCTTTCTTCTGTTTCATCTACAGCACAACCCGACCTTAATTTTGATTTTACACCCAATTATACATTGGAACCGGTAATTACCACGCCGGCTCCAAACCAGCAGTTCAATACCACCAATCTTTTCTACTGGAATAACCTGGTTCATGATCTTGCTTATATATATGGATTTACAGAATCTGCCAGGAATTTTCAAAATAATAACCAGGGCCGTGGCGGGGCTCAGTTAGATTATGTTTTGGCAGAAGCACAGGATGGTGGCGGCACCAATAACGCCAATTTTGCAACACCTGCCGATGGAAGCCGCCCACGCATGCAGATGTTTTTATGGACAGCGCCCACACCCGACCGGGATGGTGATGTTGACAACGGAATTATAATTCATGAATATGCACATGGTATCAGCAACCGTCTTACAGGAACAGGCATTGGTTGTTTATCAAACGGCGAACAGATGGGAGAAGGCTGGAGTGATTATTTTGGATTGATGCTGACACATAATTGGGCAACAGCACTTCCCGGTCATGGATTCAGCAGCCCACGTGGTATTGGAACCTATGCTTTAAATCAGCCCATAACCGGTTTGGGAATACGCCAATACAG
>JANOUJ010000034.1:0-6569 GCA_031416815.1 Chitinophagaceae bacterium | reverse complement strand
AAAAGTGGCGGTATCGGGTAATTTATAAGTGGGGATATAACTTAAAGAATCCCGGTTAGGGTAAAAGGCAAGGTCGTTCAATCCATCATATACAATTCCATTCGAACAATCAAACAGGTCATGATAAGCGATAGTCTTTGGTTCATTATTTTCTTTATATACCGCACCTGATTGTCCGGCCATAACAATATTCCGTGGGTTCCAGCTTATTTTATAATGCCAGGGGTTATCATCACTCTCCGGTGCAACCAGTCCGCCACAATGGCTTTTAAAAGATGTTATTTTGCCGGCCTTTGCTTTTATACCATCTATGATCTTCATAGCGCTCATATGGTCAATGCCAGGGTCGAGGCCCATCTCACAAATAAATAACAGCTTGCGGTTGCTGATCTCATCCGAAAGGCTTTTCATCTTATCATCTAAATAAGATGCCGTTAATAAATGCTTGCGGTATTCCACGCAATCTTTGGCAATCAAAAAGTGCAGGGCAGGAGGCATCATGGAAATGACCACATGCGCCCTTTGAATTAAAGCACTTCTTTGCTCTTCGTTGGTAACATCCAGTTGTAACACTTCAGCAAAAGGGGAGTTGTCTGTTTTAAGCAGTATTTGCGCCCGGTCAGCATCAGCAATTATAAATTTCCAGTTGTTATTTTCGGCTTCTGCTATCAGGTAATCAATTAAAACTGTAGCCGATTTTCCGGCACCAATGAGAAGGATCGTTTTCAAATAAAAAAGTTTTCGGCAAGTTAAAGAATGAATCGCTGATTAAGCAGATTGAACGGATTAAAGCGGAGATTTCGCTGAATGGCCGCTATAAAAGTGAGCAGTAATCAGCGTTAATCTATTCAATCTGCTTAATCAGCGATTCTATCCACAAGCACCCAAAATATGTGTAAAAATACCACCTAAATACTCCCTTTTTTATTCGGAATACCGGGCTAAAATCGGTACTTTCGCACACTACAAAAATATATGGAAAATAACGACAATTTAAACGAAGAAAACCAGCCTTTAGACGGTGGTGATCTGAACAACCGCGGCCGCATTATTCCGGTGAATATTGAGGAACAAATGAAGACATCCTACATCGATTACTCCATGAGTGTGATCGTTGGGCGTGCATTACCCGATGTACGTGATGGTCTGAAACCCGTTCACCGCCGTGTTTTATACGGTATGAGTGAGCTGAGCAATACAAGCAACAAACCTTACAAAAAATCGGCCCGTATTGTGGGAGAGGTGATGGGTAAATACCATCCGCATGGTGATAAAGCCATTTACGATACCATGGTACGTATGGCGCAGGATTGGGCCATGCGATATAAAATGATCGACGGCCAGGGTAATTTTGGTAGCGAAGATGGAGATCCGCCGGCAGCTATGCGTTACACGGAGGTACGCATGGAAAAATTTGCCGAAGCCATGCTGGAAGATATTGAGAAAGAGACCGTTGACTATCAGCTGAATTTTGATGATTCATTGAAAGAACCGATGGTGTTGCCAACCCGTATTCCGCAATTGCTGGTGAATGGAAGCAGTGGGATAGCAGTTGGGATGGCCACCAATATGATGCCGCACAACTTAAGTGAGGTGATTGATGGTTGTGTTGCTTATATCGAAAACAAAGAAATAACCTGTGAGGAACTGATCAAATATGTAAAAGGCCCGGATTTTCCAACAGGAGGTGTTATCTACGGTTTTGAAGGTGTTAAGGAAGGTTTACTAACCGGTCGTGGAAGGGTAGTGTTGCGTGGTAAAGTGGATATTGAAATGGCAAAAAACGGCCGGGAAAAGATCATTATTACACAGGTGCCTTACCAGGTAAACAGGGATCTGTTGACCGCCAAGATCGGTGACCTTATCAATGACAAACAGATTGAAGGCATATCGGATGTAAATAACGAGAGTAATAATAAAGAAGGTACCCGTATTGTAGTTGAGTTAAAGAAAGATGCGGTGGCACAGGTTGTCATCAATCATTTGTATAAACAAACAGAACTACAAACTTCTTACGGTGTAAACAATGTGGCCCTGGTGAGGGGAAGGCCAAGGGTGTTGAACCTGAAAGACCTCATCTCTGAGTTTATTTTGTTCCGCCACGAAGTGGTGGTGCGTCGTACACAATACGAATTACGCAGGGCAGAAGAACGTGCCCACATCCTGGAAGGATACATCATTGCCCTGGATAACCTGGATGCGGTTATCAAACTTATCCGTGAATCATCTACACCCAATATTGCACAAGATGGTTTGATGACCAGTTTCGGCATGAGTGAGATACAGGCAAAGGCGGTATTGGAACTCCGTTTGCAAAGATTGACCGGTATGGAGATCGACAAGATCCGTGCAGAACATGCCGAGATCATGAAGTTAATAGAACATTTAAAACTGATACTGGCCAATGAAGATATGCGCTACGATATCATCAAAAAAGAACTGGCAGAGGTAAAAGAAAAATTTGGCGACGAACGTAAATCGGAGATCGTATATGTGGGCGACGAAATAAATATGCTCGACCTGATAGAAGATGAAGATGTAGTAGTTACCATTTCTCACCTTGGTTATATCAAGCGTACATCGGCTGCCGAATATCGTCAGCAACGCCGTGGTGGCCGTGGCGCCAAAGGCAGCAGCACCAGGCAGGAAGATTATATTGAACATTTATTTGTAGCCAGCACACACCATACCTTACTCATATTTACAGAGATGGGCCGTTGCTTCTGGTTAAAAGTGTACGAGATACCCGAAGGCGATAAAACCAGTAAGGGCAGGGCATTGCAGAACATGATACAGATACCGCCCGATGATAAAGTACGTGCCATCATTGATGTAAAAAGCTTTGATGATGAAGCGTATGTGAACAATCATTATATTCTGCTGTGTACCAAACAGGGTATCATCAATAAATCAAGATTAAAAGATTATAGCCGCCCAAGGCAGAACGGAATAAATGCTATAAACATTAAAGATGGCGACGAGTTGCTGGAAGCCAAACTCTCTGATGGTAATTGCGAAATTATGATGGCGGTTAAAAGTGGTCGTGCCATACGTTTTCCCGAAGCCAAGGTTAGGCCAACGGCCCGTGGCGGAATTGGAGTAAACGGTATTGATGTGGATGATGCAACAGACGAAGTGGTGGGGATGGTTTGCGTGAATGTGGAAGACAAGACCAAAACCGTGTTGGTGGTAAGCGCCAATGGATTCGGTAAGCGTACTTTTTTGGATGATCCCGAAACAGGCGAATCTAATTACCGCATTACCAACCGTGGCGGCAAGGGTGTAAAAACCATCAGCGTTACCGCAAAAACCGGTTCACTGGTCGGTTTACTTGCTGTAACCGAAGCCGAAGACCTGATGATAACCTGCGTAAGCGGTATTACTATCCGTATGCCGGTGAACCAGATCCGTGAACAGGGCCGGGCAACACAAGGCGTAAAACTGATAAGGGTTGATGAAGGTGATGAGATTGCAGCCATTACACAATTAGATGAAAAGGAAGTGGAAGATGCCATTTTGCTTGATGAAGCCGGAAACACGATTGTGAAAGAAGCAAGTGCCGAAGAAAATACAACAACAACAGAACCTGAAGAGCCAACAGAACCTTCGGATAGCGAATAAATAATTTGCTTATTAGAAAAACAAAACCCAATAGCAATATTGGGTTTTTTGTTATAGCAAAAATGCTTGTGCTTAAATGAAAAATATTTTAGGTTTTAGTTTGTATGCTAATTAAATAATCAAACAAACTAACTTCCGTAGACAGCTCCAATTTTTTCCGTAACCGGTACCGGCTTACTTCCACACCTCTTACCGATATATTCATCAACTGTGCCATTTCCTTAGTTGATAAATTCATACGCAGGTAAGCACAAAGTTTGATTTCATTATTTGAAATGCCAGGATGTTTATCTTTTAATGCGCTGATAAAATCACTGTGTACCTTATCAAAGTGCAGGGTAAAATTTTCCCACTCCTGGTCCATATTATCATCTTCACTGATAGACTTAATCATTTTTTTCAGATCAGCCTCAGCCTCAGGATTGCTGATGCCTTTCATAACATGTGCCAGTTCGGTTTTCATTTTAGAAACCAGTTCTCCTTTTTTAACCAGGTGCATGGCCGAAGAGGCAAGTTCGGAATTTTTATAATTAATATCTGCTTCCAGTTTTTCGTTTCGTAAGGCAACCAGTTCACTTTCTGATTTCGTTATTTCAAGGTCATGAATATAGCGCAGCCTTTTTTGTTCTTCTTCATATTTTTCCTGTTGCAGTTTAAATTTATTCTCCTGCCATTTGTATAAATAATACAAGCCTGCAGCAATTAAAAGCAGGTAAAAAGCCTTTGCCCAGTTGGTTCTATACCAGGGTGGTAAAACATTAAAAGTATACGTTGCTACTTCCGATTCGTTACCCAGGTTGTTCCGTACTTTAACTTCAAAACTAAGTTTACCTGCGGGTAAATTGGTATACTCTTTTTCTGTTCTGTTGGTCCATTCGCTCCAGTTGTTATCATATCCTTTAAGCCGATAACTGTATTCAAGGTTAGCCTGGTAACCAAAAAGAGAAGAGGAGTATTCAATCCGAAGTGTTTTCCAACGGTAATCGATGGACGGAATGTTATCAGCATCCTGTATTTTTTTATCATTATTATAATAGCCGCCAAACAAAAGGCTGTCGGTTTTATTAATAATAGTCAGGGTTCTTATGTGCACACTCAGCCGGGGTAATGTTTGTTTGTATTTTTCGTAATTGATATGATAAAAACCTTTTTCGCCACCTAAAAAAATATTGCTTTCATTTACAGGATATATAAATTCAAATCCACTCAGCATTTTATTATTTAATTCGGGTATTTGAATTACAGCAGGTTCTTTTTTTGAAAAATCAATAACGCCCAATGTTTTTTCATGAATAAACCAGATATTGCCGTTGCTATCTTCTTTCAGGTATCTGATACTTTGGTCTTTTAGCAGTTTATAATAAAATGCAGCAGGTTCAAAACTGTCTTTTTCCTTATTATAAATATAAACTCCTTTTTCTGTGGCAACCACCAACTCGTTTTTAATGGTGTAAATATGGTTGTTTAATAAAGAAGGAAGCCCTTTTGTTGTTGAATAAGTCAGGGTGTTGTAACTGCTATCTTTATTTTGAACAATTTTAAAAACACCATGATAGGGGTGCGATATCCATATATTGTTGTCTTTATCAAGCGTAACAAAACGGGATGACTCATTAAATCCTCCAATCGATTTTACAAATTTAAATTGTCCATTTTCATAATTAAAAATGTTTAACCCGTTATAACCGCCTGCTATAACCTGGCCTGAAGGATACGTGTTTGAGAGCGGAACAAAATTCCAAAATCCTTTGTTGGAAGAAATTGGGATTGCATTATTGTTGTTGATTTCAAAAGCACCTTCGTGATGGCCAAGCAACAATTGATTATTTATATTTGCAAGGCCCCAGGTTTGTCCATTTGTATTACTAACAACTGTAAAATTACCTTTAGAAAAACTCATATCGGAAATGGGTTGCATAGGCACACTAAACAATCCATTGGATGTTCCAAAATATAAACGGTTATCATGTAAGATGGCAGTATAACCAGATCCATCCTGCAGTAAAGGTTTTATCTGTTTAATGGAGCTGTTGTACGTGATTAAATCAATGCCATTATCAAGCCCCAGCCATAAATTACGCAGGCTGTCCGAAAATATACTGAGTACGTTGTTATTCTGCAAACCCTCAGTTCGTGAAAAACTTTGTACAATATTTCCTTTAAAGTCAGTTATGTAAACACCATTGTTGTTTGTAGCCAAAGCTATCCATTCTTTATTAACAGCGGTAGCTGCATAAATACGGTTAGTCTTAAAAATAGCATTGTTAACTGATTGCAGTACAGATATGCTTTTGTTTGAAAGGCTGTACAATCCATTTTTTAAAGTAGTTATAATAGCGCTTTCCGGTGTTACAGCCAAAATCCCTGTAACCGCATCATTAGCTGGTAATGTATTTAATTCATACGCCGGTGCCCAAACTTCATTTTCAAATTTTAAAAGTCCGTTTTTAAAATCCTGAGCATATAATTTCCCATTACAAGCCCCTAAAAATGCCCACTCTTGTGGTGCGTTAAATACAACTGCAGTGCGGTCAGTAATTTTAAAAATTTTAGTAGATGATCGGAAGTACGTATATCCTTTAAAAGATATTATATCCCAAACATCTCCAAAAGATCTGTCTTTTACTGGTATCAGCTCAATCAATGAATGATATTGCAAACGGCCATTGTTGCCAGCAGCAAAATATCCCATTTCATCCTGGCCGCCCACATATATGCGATCATCTGGGCCAATTTCAACCGACCTTACAATGGTTTTGTTTGGTAAAGGATAATTATTCCAATACTTTCCATCAAAACTCAATAAACCTTCATTATTGGCAAAGTAAACAATACCGTTCTTATTCTGTTTAATATCCCAATTCTGCAGCCCGGCTTTATAGGTTTGTTTTGAATAATTAATAATATCAGGGAAGCCAATTGTGTTTTGGCTAAATACCTGCAAAGGA
>JANOUJ010000033.1:0-19912 GCA_031416815.1 Chitinophagaceae bacterium | reverse complement strand
TGAATTCAGCCACCAGTTCAACAGATCAAAATGGTGTGTTGATTTATGCACCCACAGGGAACCGCTTTTTGCCATGCGGCCATGCCAGCGACGGAAATAATCGGCACCATGGTGTACATTCAGGTACCAGTTAAAATCAACTGAAACCACTTTTCCGATCCTGTCTTTCGCCAGCAGTTCCTTCACCTGCATGGCATGCACACTATGCCTGTAATTAAATGCCACCACCACTTTTTTACCACTCTTCTTTTCTGCTTCCAATATTTTTTTGCATTTCACTTCATCGGTTGTCATGGGTTTTTCAGTGATGACATTTACACCCATGTTCAAAGCCTTTATTATAAATTCATCATGCGTGGCATCAACTGTTGTAACAATTACATAATCAGGTTTTGTTTCCTGCAGCATCTTTTCAAAATTGCTGTACGTAGGACAATCAACTTTCAGCATTTTCTTTACATACTCAAGTCTCCCCGGATTAATATCCGACAGGCCTACAAACTCTGTTACCTCACCAAAGGTTTTGATGATCTCTCTTCCCCAAAGGCTTGAACCCCGGGCTCCGGTGCCCACCAGTGCCAATCGGATTTTTTTACCGGGTTGTATTGCAAAAGATTCAAAAGGGTGCAGCATTAATGCTACGCCGGCAGCGGCTGTGTAACCAAGAAATTTTCTGCGTTCCATAATTATTGATTTAAAGATTTAATTAACCGGTTCAATTCTAAACCAATCCACATCGGCAAAGCCGGCATCGTTGGTAATATTATTGCGCAGGCAAAACATCCCGACTTTTGCCCCAACCCATCTGCCCGGTTTTGCGATGAACGGTTTTAGTATCGTTGTATATTTTGCTCCATCTGTACTAAACCCAAAATGGCAGTTGCCACCTTCCTGTACATTTATCTCCAAATAATAATCTGTTCCTGAAACTGGAAAAGATGCAAGTTCTTCTTCTGTATTATTTTTATCAGCTTTGGTATTTTTTTTAACGATGACAAAGATCTGGTCGTATTTTTTTACCAGTGATATATAGGCATAATCACTGCCAAACATGATAAGGCCAAACCGTTCATGATCGAATTTAGGACTGAAGCGGACTTTTACCCTTGCCGTAAATGTTTCGGCGGGCAATTTTTGCGTAAGGATATTCGGAAGGTTCCAGAGGTTATTTATTGAATCAGGTTGATGTACAGAAAATATTCTCAGCGATCCGTTTGAAGTTGGAAAAGCCCAAGCCTGCTGCGGATTGGCCTGCCATTGCCATTGTAATCCGAGCTTTGGTAATTTGAATTCATCCGATTCTGCAGGTGAAATGATCGGATATGTTTTACCAACATTTGGTTTTTTGTAAACCATTACCGGCTCACCTTTTCCGTCAGCATCTTTATCGTTACCAATCACCGGCCAGTCATTTACCCATTTCATGGGTTGCAGGTGCACAACCCTTCCATAAGCATCCTTATCCTGGAAATGCAGGAACCAATCTTCGCCGGTTTGTGTGTTAACCCATGCGCCCTGGTGTGGGCCGTTAATAGTTGTTGTGCCCTGGTCAAGTGCTACCTTTCTTTCATAAGGGCCGTAAATATTTTTTGAACGCAGTATGGTTTGCCAGCCTGTTGATACACCACCGCCCGGAGCAAAAATGTAATAGTATCCATTTCGTTTATAAAACTTGGGGCCCTCAATGGTTGGATCTTTTTCATGCCCATCATACACCATCACGCCGGCATCCAGAGTTTTGGTGCCTTCGCTGTTCATTTGTTTTACCACGATAATGCTTTTGATCCCGGCACGGCTGCCGGCATAAGCATGAACAAGATAAACCTTATTGTTTTCGTCCCACAGCGGACAAGGATCTATCAAGCCTTTACCGCCCTCAACCAAAACCGGATCGGTCCAAGGCCCTAAAATATTTTTGGCTTTGGTAAGATAAATTCCAAAATCAGGATCGGGATAGTAGATATAAAATTCATGGTTGTGATAACGGATAGAAGGTGCCCATACACCGCCACCATGTTGTACTTTATTAAAATGTTCAAAAGGTAGTTGGCGCAATAATGCATGACCGATCAGTTCCCAGTTAACTAAATCCTTTGAATGCAAAATGGGTAAACCTGGCACATGATTAAAACTTGATGAGACCATATAGAAATCATCTCCCACCCTGATGGCATCGGGATCGCTGTAATCTGCATTAACAACCGGATTTTTGTAAGTGCCATTTCCATTATCGGCTACCCATACCTTTGAAACCTGTGCATGCAGCAGGTTTGCAAACACCAATAAAACAATTACAATATATTTTTTGATCTGTAACATGCTGGTATTATAATTCAATGGTTCGCTTTTCTTGCACACTTTTAAAAGCGGCTTCAATAATGTGTATCACATTCAGCCCTTCTTCGGCAGTAACCGGCAATGGCGCATCTTTTGTTAAAGCATCATATATTCCGTTGTAATAACTCATATAATTTCCTCTTTCCGAAGTAATATATTCCCGTATAACTTTTCCATCTATTTCTGTATGCAATAATCCTTTTCCTGTTTCTGCTTCGGTTCCCCAATCATTATCTGCAGGGCTTTTTTCTTTTTGCAGGTCAATTTCCTGCACATCTGCCCGGGGTTTTACAAAACTGCCTCTTGTACCATGAAAAATATATGCTGGCAAAATTTCTCTTACAAGATATCCTGCTTTTAGCCGCACCCTCAAATTTTTATAAAACAGTATCAATTCAATATAATCCTCCACTTTTGAAATGGGCCTTAAATTAGTTGCATCTGCAAATACAGCATTTGGCATTCCAAACAACTGCAGAGCCTGGTCAATTAGATGCGGACCCAGATCGGGCAGAATACCTGCTCCCGGGCCGGGAGTTTCTTTATGTAGCTTATAGCTCAGTGCTTCGTTGTACCGGTCAAAATGAATTTCGGCTTCAACAATTTCTCCCAACAATTTTTGCTGCACTACATTTTGTACTGTTTTAAAATCACTGTCCCAGCGCCGGTTTTGATAAACTGATATTTTTTTGTTTTGCTTTTTACCTAGGGCGATTAGTTCTTCTGCTTCTGCAACCGTATTGGTAAACGGCTTTTCAATTACTACATGTTTACCGGCAAGCAAGGCAAGTTTTGCATATTCAAAATGGGTATAGTTTGGTGTATTAACAATCACGAGTTCAATTGCCTCATCTGCCAGCATGTCTTCCAGCGATCTGAAAGTTTTAATGCCCGGATATTTTTTTTTGCCCAAATTTTTTGTTCTTTCAAATACAGCATACAGTTCAAAGCCATCATGCAAATGAATGAAGGGCGCATGAAAAACCCATCCACTCATTCCAAAAGAACATAAGGCTGTTTTTATTTGTTGCATACTTATTTTTTCTTCTTAACAGGAACAGTAAACCAATTGCCAAAAAATGTTTTTACATTCAGCGAAGCTGCTTCTTCATCAGTAAGTTGTCTTGCCCAATTTACTCTTTTCAAAGGATCAGCCGAAGGACCGAAATTTTTATACTCAGCATACCTGGCCGTTTTTTCATTATTGGTGTTATTCCAATTGTTCCAGCCTTCAGGTTTTATATGTTCGCCAATAAAGCAACGCATATAAGTAACGCTGGCATATGGCCGCCAGGGCCGGCCAAGAGAAACACTATGTAAAGAAGTATCACCGGTTAAAATGCAATCATTAAAAACATAGCCCCATTTTTTTTCTTTGGGTGTAGATGCTGCGGTAATGTGCGAATTTTTTTTGCTGTGAATATGGCATTGATCGAACCAGGCAGTAGCAGAGCCAAAAATAAAATCAGTGGTTCCTTCAATATAACATTGCTGGAAATACTGCCTTCCGTTATTAATAAACAACACATCCTGGTATCCAATAAACCTGCAATTGTGAAAAGTTGCTTTATCGCCATCACATTCTACAGCTACGGCCTGGCCGGCTGTAAAACCTGCATCATTCTGAAAAGTAATATTGCTGGCCGTAAAATCATTGGCCAGTATTTTAAAACTCCACGACGTCCTGGTATTGATGGTATCACCTTTGGGAGAAAGTTTGCCAGTATGATCGTTGTAGGTAAGAATGGTATTGAATTTATTGGCTCCTATCAGCGTAACAAAGTTCTTGGTTGAATCAAGCAGCAGTTTCTCTTTATAAATACCTTCACCGATAATAATAGTTATGGGCTTTTTATTGTTGTACGGAACGGCATCGAATGCTTCCTGCACCGTTCTATAATCGCCGCTGCCATCTTTAGCCACCGTTATTTGTACCGGTTTTAAAAGCTGTGCCGATGTTATTTGAAACAATGAGCAACAAAAAAAATATAAAATCACTTTCTTCATAATGAGTAATTACTGTTTTGTAAATATCTTTTTTAAAAAATCATCCATGTATTTTATCGTTGGTGTAAACCAGGGTTCAAACGAAACAAATGAATGTGGTGCATCAAAGGATTGTATTTCTGAATAAATATCATGCTCCTTCAGGACCTTTATAAAATCTTCCCGGCCGGCATGCATTCTTGCCACATTACTATTGATGAATAAAATGGGTGGTGCATGTTTTCCTACATGTGTTAGCGGTGAGCCCTGTTTCCACAATTCCGGATTTTCAATTTTAGAAAACCCAAACCAGTTTGTTGCGGCAGATATTCTTTTGCTGTCATCGCCCTCACCACTTTCAGGATGAATAAATGCAAGCAGGCCATCCAGGTCAATAACCGCATTCACCTTGCTACTGCATTGCAGATCACAACCGCTACCTTCAAAAGCAGCCATACCATTGGTGGCGCCCATCATGGCTGCCAATTCGCCACCGGCAGAATGACCTGCCACTACAATTTTGTTTGTATCAATATTATATTTCGATGCATTTTTTCTTACCCAACGTATGGCCGCTTTTACATCATACACACCTGCTGGATACAACGCCTCAGTGGAAAGCCGGTATTCGGGAGTAAAGCATACATAGCCAAGCGCTGCCAGATGTTGCGCCATGGAGTGAAACATATCTTTACTTCCTGATCTCCATCCCCCACCATGTATAATGAGTATGGCTGTTTTTTTATGTTTTGATCTTTTTACAGGATAAAAAACATCAAGCGCCAGGTCACGCTCCGGAGTGTTACAATAAAAAATATTTTTTTCTTCAACAACCTTGCCGGCAGTTGGTGCAGCGATCATTTTAACAGCAGGATAGGTTTTAAGCAGTTTCTGATATTCACTGTTTACATTGTAGGTTGTATCCCTTTTACCGGTTATACCGGCAACAGATTGTGCAAAAGCATTGCCCGTAAGCATGCAAACACCCATTATAAGGATAAAGCGTTTCATTCTATTTTTTTACAGTTGGTTCAATGATCCTTTCTGCCAGTTCAAGTTTTAAATTTTTTATTTCTGCCAGCACTAATTCAGCCATGCGCCTGGCACCGTATTCATTAAAATGTGTATTGTCTTTTTGCCCGTTGGGATAATTCGGATGTTGCAGTGAATCCAGTTGCATGAAAAACATTTTGGAAAACTCCGGGCCAAACTGTTGCAGTAAATTACGGCTTTTTAAATCGAGGTCGATGACCGGCGTATTATAAACTTTGCCAATTTCCCAGACCGCTGCTGAGTATTCGGTATGTGTTTCCAGCGCCTTTCCCTCCTTGTCAAATCTCATCCTGGTAACCGGTGTAATTAAAACAGGCATCGCTTTTTTTGCCCTTGCTTCTGTTATGAATTTAATAAGGTTGGTCTTGTAATCAGGAACCGGTGTATAACGATCCCTATATTTTTCTTCCTTTGCTTCATCGTTGTGGCCAAACTGTATCAGCACGTAATCTCCTTCCTGTAAACTGTCAGCAACAGGCTTCCAGCGGTTTTCGCTGATGAAAGTACGGGTGCTTCTCCCACCTCTTGCTTTATTCTCAATCTTCACGGTTGAATCAAAGAAATTTGCAAATGGCATTCCCCAGCCCGTTAATGGCGCCCTGTTACTTTCATACAGGCACATGGTGGAGTCTCCGATGAGGTACACTTTTATCTTCTTTTTTTCCGGAAAAGCAAATGCCATCAGCCCAAAAAGAAAAATTATAAGAGAAAACTTTTTCATGCTTTTTATTTTATAAGGCTGTTGAGGTATACTTCAATATTTGTGTATTGCTTATGCAATGTATGATCTGATGCATCAAATGCGTTATCAGCTTTTAGTCCTTTATTCTTCTCCCAATCATCCGGCATACCATCTTTATCCGTGTCAATTGGTGCAGGCAATGATTTTAAAGCGGGCCATGCATTAACCGTCAATTCATACGCTGTGCCATGCGCAAAACCTCCCTGCACATCAATAAATCTTCCGGTACCATTTTTTACATCGTTGATAATTCTTTCATCCAGTGTATCTCTTTTATAACTGGCTCCACCAAATTTCAAAACTACTTCATAAGCTTCTTTAGCTGTTTGATTTGGTATAGCTGTTGATGGAATTGGTTTGTCTACAACAGATTCCTTTTTATCAGCTTCCGTACCTGTGTTACCCATTTCAATACCCAACCAATTATTTTTTGTAACATCATCTGCGCCATCAACATAATTTCCATCTACATAAAATTTACCATAAGGTATTGGCGGCTTATCCCACTTACCCGGACTTACAATCCTGTATCTTGCATTTTTATTTGTTGATGGGCCGTACTTAAAATAGTTATTTACAATATTATAATTCCCTCCTTCGCCTGCATAAATAGAATTACCGCCCCAGTTATATATAACATTGTTCCGGTAATCAACATTTTCTTCGGGAGCATTTCTGATACCATCAAACCTTGGGTTTCGGTTGATGCAATGTGCAAACAGGTTATGGTGTGCAGTTAAATGCCTGCCGCCCCATATACCGCCAAAGCCATGATGCTCGTAATCCTTATCACCGGTTTCGAAATGATAGGAATAATTAAGCGGCTCTGAAATGATATTCCACTGCACTGTAGTACTGTCGCCTGCATAAATGGAAAATACTTCATCGGTACTCCAGCTCATGCTGCAATGATCTATAATAATATTTTTTCGCCTTACACCACCAAATGCATCATCGCCACCGTTACCATCTACCATGCCGCCTTTTTGGTATTTATCGCCCATGCGAAAACGGAGATACCTCACAATCATATTATCGCCGCCTAAACTAACTGCATTATCTGCCAGGCAAATACCATCGCCGGGAGCCGACTGGCCTGCAATTGTAACATCGCCTTTTATTAAAAGTTTTGTTTCAAGATGAATGGTGCCTGATACTGCAAAAACGATGATACGTTTTTCTTTCGCTTCTGCAGCTTCTCTAAAACTTCCTGTTCCCTTATCATTTAAATTTGAAACGATATAAACTTTCCCATCCCTGCCGCCTGTTGTGTATTTACCAAAACCTTCGGCGCCCGGAAATGCAAGTGGCATATCCATTTGTACATTTGCAGGCTGGGTAATCTTTGGAGCACAGGAAAATAAAGAAAGGAAACAAAGCCCGTTTATGATGAGGAATAATCTTTTCATTTCAACTTTTTATTATAAAAGTCCAGAATTAAGTAAGGCTGCAAAAAGCAGCCTTACCAATAAATCAAAAAACTAACATGAAAAAAATTAATACCCGGGGTTCTGTTGTAACTGGCCCTGGTATGATGATATTACGTTTTGATGAAAAGGATAAAGCTCACTTTTCCCTGGTACAAAATAAAATGCCATCCCCTGCCATAAAGGCCTTGCAATATCAACAACAATAGCATTTGCAGTTGTTAAATGCTGAGCCCAGTCTCCCCTTGTCCAGCCGGTTGTTGGCGAAGGCACTTGTGTAGGTCTCCAGAATGGCTGAGCCGTTAATGCTGTATTTGCACCTGCAAAATACTGTATCTCTTCACCTACATTTCTCCAGTAAATATATTGGGGCACATAGGTATAAGGAGCAACTCTGTCACGAATCTGTTGAATTTTTAATCTGGCTTCTGCAAGCTTTGTGCTGAGTAAATTCCAGCGCAGTAAGTCATACCTCCGGATACCTTCGTGGCCAAATTCCAGGAACCGCTCATTAACAATGGCATCGAAAAATCCAGCTTTGGATGTCGGTGTTATTCCTATCAGCCCTGTGTTACCACGGTATCCTCTTTTTCTTACCTCTTCAAAAGCTGAAATAGCAAGTGCAGTTGGAGCACCGCTGATCTCATTAACTGCTTCAGCATACATTAAAAGCACATCCGAAAACCTAATCACACTCCAGTTATATCCAACATTTAAAACTGTACCCGGTAATAATGGCACACGCCAGTCACGGCGGTATTTACCGGTATTTAATTCACCAAGTCTCAATTGCGATTTAATATTAGTAGAACTTGTAACCTGGTAATGGGTAACTGTTATATCACGCCTGGTATCAACCGAATCAAAAGCGTAAAAGAAATTAGGCAACATTTGAATGCCACCACCACCGGCTCCATAACGGGATGCATTGCTTAATCTTGGGCCATCGTAATTACCCATACGACTGTCGCTGTTTCCGTTACCGCCACCGGCACCAACTTCAAACATGATCTCTGCCTGTGGATCATATATAAATGAAGTAACCTTTCTCCAGATATCTTCATAGTTAGGATTTAATGTATGCTGATCTCTTCTTGCCATCAGTTCTTCACACTCTGTTTTGGCTATATTGTAATAAATAAGGTAATCAGTTCTCCTTTCCATCTGGGCATTGCTGCGTAAAGAATATCCTCCACGAAACATGGCCATTCTTGCACGTAAAGCCATTACAGCACCTTTGGTAATTCTTTCGTTTCTTGGTCCAGCATCAGTTCTCCAGGGAACAAAAGTTTTTGCAGTTGCCAGGTCGGCGATCAACAAATCGTAAGTAGAATCTCGGTTGGTTTTAGGTACAAAGAGATTTGTTTGTTTATAAGCAGGTATCATTGGGGCAGGCACATCGCCCCAATTTAAAATAAGCTGAAATAAGAATTGAGCACGAAGTGTTAATGCTTCACCATACAAACGCTTAAGTGCTGTCTGTTCTGTTGCTGAACCAGTAGTATATTGCTTCATCAATGGTATCTGCTCTATACAAAGATTTGCTTTTTCCAAACCCCTGTATAACTGATTAAATGGGCCGCTGATTTCGGCATTGGTTAACAATAACTGGTACCGGCCTACACCTCTTCTTCCGTTATCTATGCCCCCGCTAACAATCCCTTCATCGCTATCGTAAGGATAATACATACTGATACGGATACCATATCCATTATCGCCCTGCAGTTCGTCATAAACCCCAACAATTGCTGTGGTGGCATTGGACACATCTGAAAAAGCCTGCGGAATACTGTATTGAGAAACCGACTCAACCTCCGTGTATTTTTTACATGCGCCGGTAAACAATAATACTGTAAGCATTAGGGCAACTGTTACTGATTGATAAATTTTATTTTTCATATAAAAGCGATTTATTTTTTTAGAAAGTTACGTTTACACCAAATAACCAGGTTCTTGCACGGGGATAGGCCGCAAAGTCCACACCCGGTGTTAAGGGATCGCTTCTTCTTGCAGTTACATCGGGATCGTAACCTGAGTAACCAGTTAATGTTGCCAGGTTATTTACCGTTCCATAAAGCCTGATATTTGAAATTTTAATTTTACTTAAAAGGTTTTTCGGTAATGAATATCCAAGCGTCAAATTATTTAAGCGCAGGTAAGAACCATCTTCAACAGCCCATGAATGCAGCCACCAGCGCTGTACACGTACGGGACTCCATATTTTCGCATTTGCGTTTAATGCTTTAAGTTCTGTGGGGTCAGTCACTACTTGTCCGGCTGCATTAATATTTGTCCACCTGTTTTTCATTTCATCAATCATATTAAGGTTACCAAAAGCGCCATCAGTCCATTCAATTTTATTGGCGTTGTAGATATCGTTACCCACTACAAAATTCACAAAAACGGAGAGGTCGAAATTTTTATAAGTAAATTGGTTTGTCCAGCCGCCGGTAAATTTGGCATTGGCATTCCCAATTACCTGCCTGTCTTTATCTGCTGTAATTAATCCGTCACCATTTAAATCTTTCCACTTAAGCATACCCGGCTGGGGTGTACCATAAACAGCATTTGCAGCAATGCCAGGTTTAATAGTATACACTTTGGTTGTAGCATTGTAATTAAAATCATCCACACCGTAAAATCCATCCGTTACAAATCCATACATTAATCCAATTGGCTCGCCAACTTTTACAAGGTAATCATCAACCCCATCAGAACCCTGCCATCCTGAATTACGGGTTTGTTCCTGAATGCCACCAAGATTTTCTACTTTGTTTTTATTGAATGCAATATTAAAGTTTGTATTCCAGGTGAAATTCTTCTTCTGTAATGGTGTTGAACTTAACTGTATCTCCAATCCTTTGTTAGAGGTTGCACCAATATTTTGAAGTTGTGTAGCATAGCCCGTTGTTGGGGGAATGGCAACCTGTAGCAAAAGGTCTTTTGCCGAATTTTTATACGCATCAATATTTAGCTGAACTTTATTATTAAATAATCCAAGGTCAAGTCCAAAATTCAGGGAAGTATTATTCTCCCACCTTAAATTTGGATTTGATAATGAAGTGGGAGCAAAGCCCGGCACAATGGAATGGTTAAAAGCATATTCACCAGTAACTCCATAAAGTTGACGATATAACAAATCGCCAATACGGTTATTACCTACAGAACCATAACCAATTCGAAACTTACCCTCATTGAGCCAGTTAATTTTATCCAAAAACTTTTCTTTTGTAAACCTCCATGCCACAGAGCCGGAAGGGAATACAAGCGTTCCGTTTTTAGAACTGAATTTAGATGATCGATCTGACCGTATATTAAAGTTGGCCAGGAATTTATCATCGTAAGCATAACTTACCCTGCCAAAAAACGAAGCAATACGTGATGGCGGATTTACAAATGATGTAACCACAGTTGGCGGATTGGTTGTTCCGGTAGGTGGTGCTCCCAGTTGCATATTGGCAAGTGCCTTGTCGGGGCTTATATCACCTGGAAAATATCTTGTTTGAATTGCAGTTTGTTGTGAACGTTGATCTACCACTTCCTGGCCTGCCAACAAAGTAATATCATGATGTTTTTTAAAATTATTAACGGTGTACTGCAGGGTATTTGAATTAGTTAATTGATAATTAGCCTGCTGGCCGATAGAAGCAACCGGTAAGGAAGCAAAATTTCTGGCAGTACCTGTTATTTTGCTAAAGAAAAGATCTGTTCTTACAGCTGCATTATCGTACCCGATGGTTGTGCGGAAAGTAAGGTTTTTAAGTATGTTATAACTTGCATAACCGGTAAGGTATAAAGACTTGCTATATTGTCTTCTGTACTCAGCATAGGTAAGTATAACGGGGTTTATAGCGCCAGCAGATGCCAGGTAATAAACTTCATCAAAATCATCTATACCGCCGGTTGGCGTGTTTAATTCAAAGGGCCTGTAATTAATTGTATGCCGAAGCCGGTTGGTAGTTCTTGTGCCACTGTTGGTAGTTCCTGTACCCTGTATCTCCTGGTCAATATAACGGGCGGTAAATCCAAACCTTAATTTATCAGTAGCCTTGTGGTCAATTTTAAAGTTAACTAATTTTCTTTCAAATCCTGACTCAATTTGTATTCCTTCTTCCTTGTTCGCAGTAAGGCTTAAATTAAAAGTAGTAGTTTGGTTACCGCCACTTACGGCCACATTGTGGTTCGAAAACTTAGCACTCCTGCCAAATACCTGATCTTGCCAGTTTACAAACGGAACGTTTTTATAATTTTGTAAGGTATCCCAGGTTGTGCCATAAGTTTGTGCAAAGCTGGAACTGTCGGGAATACTACCACGGGTTCTTTCCCATTGCCACAATACAAAATCGTAAGGCTTCATCACATCTTGAAACTTGGATAATTTGCGGATACCATAAGAGCCATTGTAAGTTATTTGTGTTTTACCGGGTTTACCTCCTTTGGTTGTAATAATAACAACCCCATTGGCGCCTCTTGCCCCGTAAATAGCTGTAGTTGATGCATCTTTTAAAACATCCACGGTTGCAATATCCTGTGGAGAGAGAACAGATAATGCGTTCTCCACCTGCACCCCATCAACTATATACAAAGGAGAATTATCCTGGGTAATAGATCCTCCGCCCCTTACTCTTACGATGATCTCGGCACCGGGCGCACCTTCTGTTGACGTTAATTGTACACCGGCCAATTTTCCCTGCAATGCTTCAGCAGCTGAGGATAAAGGAAAGTCTTTAAGTTCTTTTGAACTTACAGAAGATACGGAACCGGTGAGGTCCTTTCTTTTTATGGTGGCATAGCCCACAACAACGACATCTTCCTGGGTGATCACTTCTTTAACCAATTGAACCGTGCCGGCATCATTACCGGTAACGCTTACAATTTTAGAAGCATAACCAACAGAAGAAATTACCAGGTCGGCACTTCCGTTAACAGAAACTGCAATGGAGAAATTGCCATCCTTATCAGTTTGTGTTCCTTTCTTTGATCCTTTTGCAAGGATATTGGCACTTACAACAGGGCTTCCTGTTTCATCAACAACCTTTCCTTTGATCGTTCTGCCTTGAGCCAATAAAATAAAAGGAGAAATTAATAATACAGTTAAAAACAACAGTAATTTATTCATATAGCAATATTTAAAATTCAAAAAATGATGCAATCTGTTTAAAAACGTTCCTAGGGTGGAAACTTATTCGTATTTTACGTAGGGTATCAGGAACAAGTCTACATAGTTTATTTAACAATTTAATAATCGGTGATTGATTTTTTTACGCAATCGTTGCCGAGAACGATTGCAGCAGAAATTGAAAAAAGAGATTGGGCAAAAAACTATCAATTTCCGCGGAACAGTAGCAGAAATCTTTTTACAAAAAGGGCGGAAAAGCATAACACATAAATGTACGAAGCGATAACCATAAAAGATATTGCAAAGGCCCTCGGATTATCAACTTCAACAGTGTCGAGAGCTTTACGTGGAAGCCATGAAATAAGTTCGGATACAAAAAAACTGGTGATTGAATATGCCGAGCAGTTTAATTACCGGCCAAACCCCATTGCACTTAGTTTAAAGGAACGGCGCAGTCGTTCAATCGGCGTGGTAGTTTGCGAAATTGCAAACAACTTTTTTTCGCAGGCCATCAACGGTATCGAATCTATTGCATACAATAGGGGTTACCATGTTATCATTTCTCAAAGCCATGAATCCTACGACCGGGAAGTAGTGAATGTTGAGCACCTTGCTTCAAGGTCGGTAGATGGTTTGCTCGTTTCTTTATCAACCGAAACAGACCATATTGAGCATTTTAAAAATTTACACGACAAAGGTTTTCCCATTGTTTTTTTTGACAGGATAACCGATGAGATTGAAACCCATAAAGTGGTAGTAGATAATTTTAAAGGAGCTTACAATGTAACAAAGCATTTGATAGATGCTGGATATAAAAAGATAGCTCATCTTACCAGCGCCTCTCACCTGTCTATCAGCAAAGAAAGGTTGAACGGATATAAAGCAGCGTTGACCGATAATCATATACCGGTAAATGAAACCTACATAAAAAACTGCGATCATGGCGGTATGATATACCAGGAACTGGAAGATGCCATTAAAAGCCTTGTGAACCTGAAAGACAGGCCCGATGCTATTTTCAGTACAGGCGACAGGCTTTCTGTTAGTTGCCTTACTGCCTTAAAAGCCATCGGTTTAAGAGTGCCGGATGATATGGCACTGGCAGGATTTTCAAACTCACCGCTGGTTGAATTACTGAACCCGAGTTTAACAGCGGTTAAACAACCAGCTTTTGAAATGGGGCAAAAAGCTACAGAATTACTTATCAATATTATTGAAAGCAAAAGAGCAGTTACAGAATTTGAAACTGTGGTTTTGCAAACAGAACTTATTGTAAGAGACTCGTCTGCAAAAAAAGTTGAGGCTAAAATTCCGAAGACAAAAAAAGTGATGGGTTAAAAAAGTTAAACAGCAATTTGATCTTGATTATTGGATAACAGCCACTGGTACGGGATCCATATCAGTAAACTCTTTGTTCTCGCCGGCCATACCCCAGATAAAACCATAGTTGGCAGTACCTACACCAAAATGCATACTCCATGGCGCAGAAATAACTGCTTCATGATTAGCAACAACCAGGTGCCTTGTTTCCTGCGGTTCGCCCATAAAATGAAATACTCTTTGTGTTGCATCAACATCAAAATAGAAATAGGCTTCCATACGGCGGGTATGTGTATGTGGCGGTACTGAGTTCCATACGTTACCTGCATCTAATACAGTTAAACCCATTACCAACTGACCACTTTGTATACCATCGTTGTGAATGTATTTATAAATGGTTCTTTTGTTTGAAGTGGAAATATCTCCGAGGTTAACCGGTGCAGCTTCATCTTTTGTCATCTTCCTGTTTGGATGAGTTTGATGTGCAGGTGCGGATAAAACATAAAAATGCGCAGGAGCATCTGCAGCATTACTTTCAAACTGCACATCCTTTGTGCCTTTGCCAAGGTAAACACATTCCAGTTTGTCAATTTCATAGGCAACGCCATCTGCGGTAACTGTTCCTTTTCCACCCACATTAATAATTCCCATTTCTCTTCTTTCTAAAAAATAATTTGCTTTTAATTCTTCTTTAGTTGGTAAACCAATTGGGGCATCAGTTGGTACCACTCCTCCAATGATCATGCGGTCGTAATGAGAATAAGTTAACTGGATAGTACCCGGCTGCATTAGTCTCTGCACTAAAAAACAGTCACGTAATTGCTGCGTATGCATCTGGCTCGTTTCTTTCGGGCTATTCTGAAATCTAATCTGCATGTTCTTAATTTTTACTTTTGATTTTTGACTTGCATTACCTTCCCATCCAACCACCATCAACAGTAATAATGCTTCCATTAATATAATCTGATGCCGGTGATGCAAGGAAAACAAATGCACCAGCCATGTCTTCCGGTGTGCCCCAGCGGTTGGCTGGAATTCTTGATAATATTGCAGCGCTTCGTTCAGGATCATTGCGAAGCTGGGTGGTATTATCTGTTGCAATATATCCAGGCGCCACACCATTTACATTGATGCCAGAAACTGCCCACTCATTGGCAAATGCTTTTAACAAAGATGGAATAGCTCCTTTACTGGCTGCATATCCCGGCACATTGATACCTCCCTGAAAACTTAAGAGCGAACACGTAAAAATAATTTTACCACTTTTCTGTTCAAGCATCTGCTTGCCAATTTCCCTTGTAATGATAAATTGTGCATTCAGGTTTATGTCAATGATTGTATCCCAATATTCATCCGGATGTTCTGCAGCAGGTTTTCGCATAATGTGTCCTGCATTGTTGATGAGTATATCAATGCGTGGATGATCAACCTTGACTTTGTCCAAAAAAGCATAAAGCGAATCCCGATTTGAAAAATCAGCCTGGTAGGCATGGAATTTTTTTCCGATGGCTTCTACTGCTTTCGCTACATGACTGCCTGTTGCGGGCAGGCTGTTGCTAACACCAACAATATCTGCGCCGCTTTCTGCCATGGCCATGGCAATGGCCATACCAATACCGCTGCTGCAGCCGGTCACCAGCGCTATTTTATTATCAACTCTGAAATTTAACATGGTTGCTTTTGTTTATTCGCACAAAAGTATATAACATTTAATCAAATCAATACTTATAAAATTTTGAACGAAGGCCGACGGATAGGAAATGAAATACAACAAAGGAGAATAAATAAAAAAAGGCATGAATAAATTGTGCGTGTGCATAAAATTAATTTGTGGAGCCTGTTTGAGATTAGTGGACATCCTTCCCGAAAGATATAGGGGCGCTCCAGCCAATTGAGTAAATCAACTATTTAATACATTTCTCTTTTTTATTAAGCAAAAAAAATCCCACCTTGGTGAGATTTAATTTTTGTGGAGAGTATCGGGGTCGAACCGACGACCTTCCCGAAAGCATTCGGGACGCTCTAGTCAACTGAACTAACTAACCATTCAATATATTTTCGGCTTTTTTTATTCTTCATTTCGAATTCTCTTCGCATAGCGTCTTGCCTTGATTGAAATTCTTCTGTATATCACACTACCCAATCATTGGGTTTTTTCGTTGACTTGCTGCCTAATTTGTATGGCGGAAAATTCTATCTTCTAAATTTTGAGTATGACCAATGTAATATTGGTTCAGGCTTGCAGAATATAATATGTAAACATAGAAAGGCATACAATAGAAAAGGCTCTGTGAGCCTTTGTGGAGAGTGATGAGCAAATGTCGAACCTTTTTGTTAAATGATATAAAACTCCTTTTACATTCTTTTGACTTGTAAAAGCTATTGATCGTTTATTTATTTAATGATATATTGAATCGGGGAAATGGAAATTAGCTAACCAGCTATGGATTGATTTTATAGATTTATCAAACTTTTTCCGAAATAAATAAGGGTTTACAAACGAAAAGATCACCTACGCTATTTTCAGCCATTTAGTACTTTATAAATTGAACCACATTCGATCTACCTTCAATCCCAATGGCATAGAACAGGTATGCCCCAGATGCTAACCTTCCAGTTGCTATCGTTGACACTGAAGTTCCTGCTTGTACATTGATGTTCTTTTGTAACAGCACCCTACCCTGCATATCTGTGATCATAAATCCAGCCTGCTGAGTATTTTTTGAGAAGATCCGGACATTTATTATATCCTCATTTATAACATTTGGTGTTATCGTCAATTGCAATGTACTGCCTTTTTTACCGTTCAACAGAATCACGTTCGAGTATGTATTAACCATTACCGGTTCAATTACTTTTAACCGGTAATAGTTCTTATCGTTGCCCGGGGCATTGTCTTTAAATACAAAAGGCAAGTTGCAATCTGCAGCCGTTGCTGGCAGGTTACCGATATCCATAAAATGGATCCCGTTCTCGCTGCGTTCAATGACAAATGAGACCGAAGAATTACAAATTGCTTTCCAATTAAGCACATTAACCGATCCGTTGGTATATCCTGTAAATGAACTGATCTTCACTGGCAATATTGCCGGTAATAACTTATTGGCAAAATAGAAACTGGAGAAACTGCCGATACTCACCTCCAGGTAATAATCATTATTATAACTGCTGCTGGTTGTGGAAAGGGGGAATGCCGTTATATGTCCTACTATTGAACAGGGATCATTGTTCTTAAAAACATTAACGTCATTGATGGATGCAACGCCAGAAGGTTGCTGTAGATCATTGAGCGCAGTTTTTAGCGAATCCAATTCAGACTTCAAAAGGTACAGCCTGACACTTACGTTGGAAGAAGGTTGATTTTGAGGTGTGATATTTATATTACGGTTCATGTATATCCGGTGAGATGAGTCCACCCTGCAAGCTCCGTGCTTTGTAAATAAAGATGTATTCACAACACCAAGTGTATTGCCATTGGCATTGATCTCGGCTGCAATGCGGCCTGCGCTATCGTAAATGGGGACCCAGGAATTATAATTGGTATTATTGATCGTTACAGCAGGCAATACCTGGCAGGAAATCTTGTTACCATTAGCAACAGCAGGTAAACAAGGGCTGAAACCCCCGGTAATTTTCCGTACACGATTACCAAAGGTCTCACCGATATACATTTTGCAATTGTTCTTATCAAAATAAATGCTTATTGGCCAATACAGTAAGGCAGCGGTGGCAGCTATTCCATCTCCATTATAGCCTCCAGTGCCCGTTCCTGCAATTGTGCTGATGATCCCTGTGGCCGCCGTAATTTTTCTAACACGGTGATTTCCTGCCTCACCGATATACATATTCCCTGCGTCATCGAACTGTATCCATCCGGGCCTGTCTAATTGTGCTGCAGTAGCCGCTATGCCATCACCGTTATAACCCATTGTGCCTGTTCCGGCGAAAGTGCTGATAAGTCCTGTACTGATGGTAATTTTCCGCACCCGGTGACCCCACCAATCGCCTATGTATATATTTCCTGCATTATCGAAAATAATTCCAATGGGAAGATTCAGTTGTGCAGCAGTTGCAGCTATCCCGTCACCATTATACCCCCCCGTGCCTGTTCCGGCTATTGTACTTATTAAGCCTGTACTTTTATTGATCTTGCGGACACGGTTATTGGCCCAATCAGAAAAGAGTATATTACCGCTGGCATCAAAAGCTATTTCAATAGGCTGATTTAATTGCGCCGCCGTTGCAGCGATCCCATCACCATTATAACCCCCGGTACCTGTTCCCGCTATGGTGCTGATGATACCGGTGGCTTTGGAAATTTTGCGAATACGATGATTATTTCTGTCCGCAATATAGAGATTACCATTGGCATCAAATGCCATTCCATTGGAAGCATTGATCTGTGCCGCCGTGGCGAGGATCCCGTCTCCATTATAGCCGGCGGCTCCGGTTCCCGCTATCGTACTGATAAGACCGGTGCTGATCGTGATCTTACGTATACGATGACCACCATATTCAGCGATATAGATGTTCCCGTCTGTATCAAGGGCAAATCCGTGCGGGCCATTCAATTGAGCAGCGGTAGCATTAATGCCATCTCCGTTGTACCCGGATGTTCCTGTTCCTGCAATAGTTGTAATGATCTGTGCCTGTCCCGGCAGGGCTGATCCAAATAGAAAAAATACTCCCATGATCAGTACCGCAAGGGCATGCCTTGTAAAGCCATAATATCGCTGACTACATTGCATTTTTCAAATGTATGCAATTGCCGATATTCCAACAATACCAAGTAATTGGTATATGATGGAGGCTGTGCCTTCTTCCCTGAATATCTTACTAGGCTAGGGGCAAAGGCACCTGTTACCATATCTTGCTCTATCTGAAGAGCTGTTTTTCCAGCTTGAAGAAGATTCAGTTTATTATAGAAAGAAAGGCTGAGTGAATACTTCTTGCCTTGATATCTCAACCTTAACCTGATTCTGCCTCTATAATTTTCTATTAATACCGATCTTTTTGGGGATTTGATACCCAAACGTGACCCAAAATGTTCCATTTGTGACCTAATTTAATAGTGACAGGGTCTTGTCTGGTACTGTATGATGAGGTGGGAATAAAAAATAAACCCTTCATTTAGAAGGGCGTATGAACAAGTAGTGTATGTGGAGAGTATCGGGGTCGAACCGACGACCTCTTGCATGCCATGCAAGCGCTCTAGCCAACTGAGCTAACCCCCCATTAATTTTTATTTAAGAACTTTTTCCGACAACCTTCCCGAATACTTTCGGGACGCTCTAGCCTCCCGATAATTATCGGGAGAGCTAACCCCCCTTTATTTTAAAAATTGACCGACAACCTTCCCGTCCCGATAACTATCGGGATCGGGACGCTCTAGCCTCCCGATAATTATCGGGAGAGCTACACCCCCCAAAAAGATTGCAAATATACTGGTAACAGCCTTTGCTTCAAAATCAATTTCAATTCTGCTTATTGGCTGGTGATGAAGGAGTATTATTACCGCCCGGGTTTACATTATTTTTACCCGACTCCAAAGACTTTAATGCATCCAGGTTTTGACGGGCCAATACAAAATTACTATCCAAAGCAAGCGCTTTTTCAAAATACAATTTAGCTTCAGCTTTTTTATCAAGATCGTACAGGGCCAAAGCCTGAATATTAAAAATGCCGGCCTGCAGATAAGTTCTGCCAACCTGTTCTCCTACATTATAGCTTACGGTATATTCGGGTTTAAACTGAAGTTTTTCAGTACTGGTGGCTGTTGCCAAACATTCGGCCAAACGCTTGATGCCGCATTGTAATTCCATCAATGTATAGGCATAATAAGGGCTTTTGGTTTTTACATACAGTTTTTCATAAATGGTAATTGCTTCTTTTGGCTGATTTAATTTATCTAAGCATATCCCTTTCATT
>JANOUJ010000032.1:0-23125 GCA_031416815.1 Chitinophagaceae bacterium | reverse complement strand
GCCGTTGATGGTTACATTATACAAGTTTGCCGTTCCGCTTAAAGAACTGGTATTGGTAAAAGTTGTGGTACCGGCCGATGCTGTTAAACTACCCGTAACTGCAAGTACGGATGAAATGGAAAGGTTTGTGGCAGTGGTAACCGTTCCTGTAACAGTAAGATTAAATAAACTGATGCCACCTGTGGCAGTAATGGTTTTGGAAGTGCCGCTCATGGTAACACTGCCTGCGCTGCTGGTAAAACTCCCGGCCCCGCCCGCACTTAAATTTCCTGCTACGGTAAGTACAGCCGTAGTGGAAATGGTGCCGCTTAAGGTAAGATCATTAAATGTAAACCCGGTACCGGTAATTGTTTTAGAAGTACCACTCATGGTAAATCCTCCGCCGCTGCCGTGGGTAAATGAACCCACACCGGTTGCAGAAAGATTACCGGCAACCGAAATATTTACTGCGCCTGCAGTAATGTTAGAGCCGGTGAAGATAAGATCGTTGAATGCCAGTGTACCCGATCCGCTGATGGTTGTGCTGGCCCCCGCCATGGTTACGGTACTTGTTGATACTGTATAGGTTCCGTTGTTTACCCAGTTGCCCGTAACGCTGTGTGTAAAGCTGCTGCCGTCAAAACTGGTGCTGGCGCCAATGCTAACATTGCCGCCAATGGTATAATTTGCCAGTGCAGTATAGCTTACAGATGTTGCCGTACTTAGGTTACTGGTTAAATTTCCGGCAATCGTCATAGCCGTATTAGGCATGGTTTTAACTACAGCGCCTGCAGAACCTGATAAAGTAAGATGACCGTACATTTCATTAGATACGGTTTGTGCTGTACCTGCATACTCGACTGTGCTGCTTGCGCCAAAAGTTTTAACGATGGTTGTACCGGTTACCATGCCCGATGTGCCGGTTAGTTTAAAAGTAGCCCCGTTTACAACCTCAAAAGTTTTGCTGGTTGCCATGCCAATGGCAAAGCCGCCATTACTGAATATGCCGCTTTGAATTTTTATATCGCCTGTAACAAGGGTTGATGTAACCGCTGTACTTACTGTTACTGTAGATGCATTATTTGAATAGATATTGTAATACCTGATTGCACTTGCAAAACTTACCGATTGGGCAGATGTTCCGTTAAAATTTACCGTACTTGAAGTACCGGGGGTTAACGTTCCTGTACCATTGGTCAGTGTCATACTACCCATAAAATTCATGCGCCCGGCACCGCCTGCCATATCAATAACTGCTGTTGGTGCAGTAGAGGCAGAAGAGTTATAGACAATATTTCCATTTGCGTTCAGTGTACCCGTTGTTATAGTAACCTTAGCAATCCTGTCAACAGTGGTATTTGTTCCACCAATATTTATATTACCTGTTACTGTAGCAGATCCTGCATTTATATTCCATGCAATCGTCCTGGTATTTGAAGTTGGCTGGTTAATAGTAACGTTTCCATTTACAGTAAAAATACCTGTGGAGGTTTGGGTAAGTGAAGTATTACTGCCACCGGCAACCAGCGTTAAGCCTATGCAGGTGTTGGTACTGCTCATGGTATAGGTTTTACCATTATTTATTGTAACTGTTCCAAAATCTGTAGTACCGGTTCCACTGATGGTTTTGTTAATACCAGTGAATGTTGTTGCCGGTGAGCCGGTCATGGTGCCGCCATTATTGAGCAGATTGCCTGAAATGGTTAAAGCAAAACCAGCCGAGGCAAATGTTCCGCTTAAGAGGTTAAGATCATTTAATGACAAAGCCACACCAAGTGTTGCGGTTCCTGAGGCTTTATTAATGGTTAAATTATTATAAGTGATGGTTGCACTTGCAGGTACTGTCTGGCTGCCCGTACCATTATACACAAACGTACTTGTGGTACCAGGCGTTAATGTACCCAATGTACTTACCGTAAAATTTCCACCGAGGTAAAATGTGCCTGCGCCGCCCGACATATCGATTATGCTGTTGGCAGCCAAAAAGGAATTGGTCATCGTTATATCGCCATTTACTGTTAACGAACCAGTGGTTATCGCAACTTTGGAAATCCTGCCGGCGCTACTTGAGGTAATTGTAAATATAAGGTTGCCGGTAACTGTTGCCGTAGCTGTATTTACATTAAGCGCATGGATCACGTTGTTTGTTGGCTGGTTGATAGTTACATTTCCGTTTACGGTAAAAGAAACACCTGCAGCCAGCGTAAAGGAATTAGCCGCTGCATTGTTGGTAAATGTAAGCCCGGTACAGGTAGCGTTGTTGTTTAAGGTAATAGTTCCGGATGAAATATTGATAAGGGGAAACGCTGTGGCAACAGTACCTCCAATGGTTTTTGTTGTTCCTGTAAACGTTACACTGGCTGCTGAAACAGGCGATGCATTATTATTTACCCAGTTTCCTCCCACTGATAGTGTGGAGGAAGGACCTGTAAAACTACCATCTGTTCTTGTAAAATTTCCGGTAACGGTTATTGCAGCTGTACCGGCTGTTATAACCGTACCATTGTTACTGTAATCACCTGTAATAGAAACCGTGCTGTTATTTAAATTTAAAGTGCCGCCATTAAAAGTGGCATTTCCGGTTACTGTTAATGCATAATTACTGGCAGATGTTGTTACAGCACCTCCATTTAAGGTGAAAGTTCCAACCGCTATTGCAGAGGCAAATGTAACAGTGCCGGTGCTATTAATGAGAAATGAAGTTGCTATCGTATTTGCCGGAACGGCGGTATAAAAGCTTTGTGCGCCCGTGCCGTTTAAAGTTATTGTCAGGGCGGTTTGCGCCGGTAAGGCAGTATTGTTATTGGTAAAATTGCCCGAAACTGCTATTGTACTTGCAGCAGTTCCGCTAAAATCCGGATCAACGGCGGCATCAATAATAATATTGGAAAACTGCCGGGTACCCGTGGCAAAATCGGCTGCATTAGATGTTCCCGTAAACTGTACTGTACCGGCAGTTGAATTAAATATACTTCCGGCTCCGGGCTTCCAGTGCCGGTATACTTTAAAAAGTGCATTGGTTCCAGTTTGATTAAAAGTACCGCCCCCAGCCAGGTAATCTTTTACATACAAAGTTCCGTCAGTTTGGGTAAGCGTAGCTCCAGTGGCAATTAAAATATTATCGGTTGGAAGTGTGCCTGTAGTAGTTGCCAAATGAATCACGCCGCCTGATTGTGTTAGAGCGGCCCCGCTATTCAACGTAATGTTTGTTGTAGACGTGATTGTTCCGCCCGAAACCGCTACAGTACCTGAAGCAGATATACCTGCCAGCGTTGCCGTACCGCCATTAATGGTAAAAGTTCCGTTTGCATTAACGGTTATTAAACCGGATACTGTTAATGCCCCGCCGGTAGTTACGGTTACAGAAGCACCGGTTCCGCTGCTGTTGATGCTAATGGTGGAAATGGAAACGGTATTATTGATGATGGGATAATTGGTAAGGCCGCCGGGTATAAGTGCGTCATCACCTGCTACAGGAGCTGTTCCTCCCCAGTTGCTACCGGTGTTCCAGTCGTTATTGGTAGCGCCGGTCCAGGTTTTGGTTACCGCCTTTGCCGAAAAAAATGAAATTAAAAGCGTAATTGCCAAAAAGATAGTTTTGGCTGTTTTTGTATTTACATAACCAGATTTGGCTGGTATGTGCAATGCACAATCACGGGTCAAAAACGGTGAGCAGTTGTTTGGTTTAACTGGTAATAATTTTTCCATAGAAATGCTTCTATTGTTTGGATAATTGGATAGACTACCTGTAAAAACGTATTATCAGGCCTTATATTGTTATTTACACGCTCAAATTAGGGACAGGGTTCGTAAATCTACCTGTCCGGAATTATATGGCTGAAATAATTTTTTTAAAAATACTACAATTTTGTAGAAGAATAACTACAAAATGCCCTGGATATGAAATTTTTTACAAAAAATTGAGCAAAACTTACCTTTTTTTAGGCCTGTGCCTGTTTTTATAACAATATTTTTTGGTGTTTTATATCTTAAAGAATAATGAAAAAAAGCGTAAAAGTGATCATCTCACATAAATGGTAATTACCATCTAAATGGGGGTTTTTACCTGGTAGAATTACCTGAAATGACAGGTAGCGGGGAAAGATTTATAAAGCGTTAGCAGGCCATTTTAATGTTATTTTAGCCGTTGGCTACTGTGTTAAAATAGTAAAATAACGATGTCGGTAAACTTCATTTTTTGCATACGCTATAAAAAATATCATTCTTTTATTTTTTCTACCCTGGTAGGAGTGTCTTTTCCATCGATAATAGACCGGCTGCTGATGGCAATAGCTTTAATAATTTCGGCCATATTGTTCATGTCGAGTGTGCCTATCTCATCGCTTTGTTTGTGGTAGTTGGGTTCATTGTTGGGCGCTTCTTCCATTTTAGCTGTGGATATGGTATGAGCCGGAACTCCCAATGCAGCAAGGGTGGCATTATCGCTGCGGTAAAATAAATTTTGTTTGGGGTAAGGGTCTGGTTCAAATTTAAATTTGGAGCCTGCAAGATTTGCCTGCAGCATTTTACCCATATCGCTTTTTTCAAAACCAGTTATATAGGCGCTGTTGGTGCCCCATTTACTGGTAGTGCCGATCATTTCAATGTTGAACATGGCCATTACTTTATCGGGGTTCAGTTGTTTGCTGAAATAGCGGCTGCCGTAGCCCCCGATCTCTTCGCCGGTAAAAGCTACAAAGATCAATGTGCGTTCATTATTTTTTATTTCGCTGAAATATTTTGCCAGCATGATCACGGCGGTAGTGCCTGCTGCATCGTCGTTGGCACCGTTGTAAATACTGTCGCCGGTAGCATCGGGTTTGCCAACGCCCAGGTGATCGTAATGCGCCGAAAAAACCACGTACTCATCTTTTTTACCTGCCTGTCCGGCAGGCAGGCTTTTGCCCGGTATTACACCCACTACGTTTTTTAATTTTTGTTCAGTAAGTTCATTTTTAACATGCAGGTGAATAGAAGTTGGTTTGGGGTTGGTTGTTAAAATAAATATTTGCGATGCTGCCGAAGCAAATTTGGCATTGCCTGCAAAACGTTTCATCCTGTTAAAGCGGTCGGTGTGGGCAGTGTCAACCAATATCAGTAGATTTTTTTCTTTATCAAGTAAAGGGAAAACGGTTTTATTAAAATCGTCTTCTTTTTTTACAACCACCAGCTCATATTCCTGTAAAGAAACAACATGCAGGCTGGCCATGGTAGAAAGGGCAGCCACATTGCTGCTGTTGAGGGTTTCGCCATCGAGCGTTCCGCTGATATCGAGTGGCTTTGCTTTCAACATCACTATTTCCTGAAAATAATTTGTAGCATTACCAAAATAATCCAGTTTGCTTTTTGCAAACTCGCCGGCAATAAAATCTGCGGCCTTATCAATGCCGGGTGTAAATGTTTTGCGGCCTTCCATATCATCGGCAGATAAAATTCTTTCAATACGCTCCACTTCCCCAGCATTAATGATCTTATCAATTTTCTGAGAAGTAGCAGAAAAAAAGCACAGCAATAAAGTTGATATAAACAAGAGTTTATGAACCCCCATAAAATGAATTTTGAAAAGCGTAAAATAAATATAGAAAGCAGCAACCCGGAAAAACACAAAACCACAAACCACAAATTCAAAACTTCTTAAAGGCTCATCATCTCCTTAAATTTCACCGCCTGCCTGCGGCTCACTTCTATCTTTTCGCCGCCCTGCAGCTCCAATAAAAGTCCGCCGTTAAAATAGGGTTCAATCTTTTCTATCATACGCAGGTTTACAATGTGTTTTCTGTTGGCACGAAAAAAAAGTTTTTCATCCAGCCTTTCTTCGAGCGCATTCAGCGATTTTAATATCAATGGTTTGTAGCTTCCAAAAAATACTTTGGCATAATTGCCAACACTTTCAAACAACCTTACTTCGCCCAGTTTTACAAACCAGCAGCGTTCGCCATCTTTAACAAAAACCTGGTCTTTATCAGTTAAAATACCACGGTTAATGCCAGCCATGGTTGCGGCCATTTCTTTTTCGTCTGCAAGATGTAATTTCTGAATAGCGTCTGCCAGGCGTTTTGGTTCCACCGGTTTCATTAAATAATCCAGCGCATTTACTTCAAACGCTTTTAATGCATATTCATCATAGGCCGTGGTAAAAATAACATGCGGAGCGCTGTCTAATTCGGTCAGCATATCAAAGCCTGTTTTGCCGGGCATCTGGATATCCAAAAAGATCAGGTCAGGACTCAGGTTCTCGATCTTCTCTAATCCTTCTGCCGCATTTGCAGCTTCGCCAACCACTTCAATTTCCGGAAACTCAAGCAACAGTTTTTTTAATTCATTCCTGGCTAAGCGTTCATCATCAATTATTAAGGCCTTCTGCATAGTGATCAAAATTTTTATTAGTTTGAAAAGTGGTCAAGCTGATGATGACAGGTTTTTATAAGGTTGGGATACAATTTTTTTACAAAAAATTATATTTAGCCACGAAGACTCAAAGGCACAAAGGAAAATGCGTAGCATTTTTCTAACCTGCCTGCCGGCAGGCAGGTTCGTGCCTTTGTGCCTTTGTGGCAAACCTTTCTCAGCAAAGCTGAGAAAAAAATTCTTATTGTCATTTAAAATCTGTCCCAACTTTTCGGAAATAACTTTATTATTTTTAAACAAGAACCGGTAAAGTTACTTTTGATTCAACCATGGCTGCATCTAAATTTTTTATCTCAAAAACCGCTTTGCCCTGGTACATCAAATTTAATCTGTCCTGGGTACTTTTTATTCCAAAACCCTGTCCGTCCGGCAGGCGGGCTTCGCCATTCGGGTATGTTTCTAATTGCCCGGTGTTTTGTACCTGCAGTTGCATAACATTGTCTTTAAAAATAGCCACAATACGCACTACACCGCCCAAAACCTGTTTGCTAATGCCGTGCTTGATGGCATTTTCAACCAGTGTTTGCAGCATCATCGGCGGCACCTGCTGCTGCAGGGCATCTTCATCAATGGCAAATTCAATTTTCAGTCTTTCTTCAAAACGCATCTGCTCAAGGGCCAGGTAATCTTTTACAATGTCCAGTTCTTTTTGAAGCGTTACCGTTTCAGATTTTTCCGCCTGCATACTGCTTCGCAGGATATTGCTTAATTCGGTAATGGCCCTGCGGGCACGCTTTGGATTTTCATCTACCAGGGCACGTATGCTGTTGAGCGAATTGAAAATAAAATGCGGATTGATATGCGACTTAATGGTTTTTAACTCCAGTTCTTTTACAGTTGTTTCCAGTTTCAACCGGTCAAACTGGTCGTTCCGGTTTTTTTCTACATAATGATAAACAATATAGATCAGCATCCATATGGCTATCAACATTAAAGTATAGTACACACCAACCAGATCGGATTTGTTCTCATAAACCCATTCTCCTTTTTTGTTCCTGGCCCAGCCGGTATTTTTCTTTATTTCTGAAATTCCTTTTTGCACTGAAGTGTCTTTGCTGAATGTGCTTATTTTGTAGTAGGCAAGCGAATCCATGCCAAACTGTTTTTCCATCTTAACAGCCTTCTCCAGTTTTTGATTGTTGAAGTGTGTGTCGTAAGAATATCCCGAACGGGCTTCAATATAATTACTGCCGTAATACAATAAGGTTCCGGTTGCACCAACGGAGATGATGAACATGTAAAAAATGCGGTTGAAAGCAAACTTTAACCAGTTTGTTTTTTTAATGATCAATCGCAGCAGGTGTGTTGCCAAAATACCAGATACCAGCAAGATAGCCAGGCTTATCAGGTACTCCTTCTGCCCGCCCTGTTCTTTAAACCTGTCGCCAAACACCACAAAATTAAAGTATAGCAAGATCAAGCCCCAAACGCCCCATCCAGTTACCTGGCAAAGCCAATATCTTAAATTCAATTTACCCATACTGCAATATTACCACTCAATATAGTGAATTTATTTGCTGTTTTGATTAATGGTGAAATGATGGTACGGGAGGTGGCGATTGTCAGTTGAATGTGACAATAGGTATAGATCCATTGAACCACATAGCGACATAGAAACATAGGAATAAACATAGAACTATGTGTTTTCTATTGTTTACTATATATCAAAGTGGTTCAAAATTGAGATCACACTTTGATTTTAAGTAAAAAAGTTTTTAATGATTAATGATTAGTTTTACAGCATTGAATAACATCCCGCATGGCCAATCCCAATTTAAATAATGAATCTGAATTTTTAAATTCTGCAGAAAAAGAATTTGAGAACACCATAAGGCCGGCGGCTATTGACGATTTTTCGGGCCAGGGACAGATCATTGATAACATTACCATCTTCATCAAGGCAGCCAAAATGCGTGGCGAGGCTTTGGATCATATTCTTTTTCATGGTCCGCCGGGATTGGGCAAAACAACTTTATCACGTATTGTGGCAAATGAGTTGGGCGTAAGCATAAAGGAAACCAGCGGACCGGTAATTGAAAAGGCCGGCGACCTGGCTGGTTTACTTACCAACCTGGAGCCCAATGATGTTTTGTTTATAGATGAGATTCACCGGCTGAGCACCGTGGTGGAGGAATATTTGTATGCCGCCATGGAAGATTTCCGCATTGATATCATGATAGACAGTGGCCCCAATGCCCGTAGTGTACAAATAAACCTGAACCCCTTTACATTGATCGGCGCAACAACAAGAAGTGGTTTATTAACTGCACCATTGCTTTCAAGGTTTGGCATAAAATCGAGACTGGAATACTATGATGCGGTGACGCTCAAAAACATTATCCTTCGTTCTTCAAAAATACTGGGTACAAAAATTACCAGCGATGCTGCCGCAGAAATTGCAGGCCGCAGTCGTGGTACGCCACGTATTGCCAATGGGCTTTTACGCAGGGTTCGGGACTTTGCACAAGTGATCGGCAACGGCGTAATTGACCTGGCCATTACCGAACATGCCTTAAAAGCATTGAATGTAGATAAGCATGGTTTGGATGAAATGGATAACCGTATACTGCATACCATCATTGATAAATTTAAAGGCGGCCCCGTAGGTATTACCACCATTGCAACTGCTGTGGGCGAAGAAGTGGGTACACTGGAAGAAGTGTACGAACCATTTTTAATACAGGAAGGTTTTTTACAACGCACCGCAAGGGGAAGGGAAGCCACTGCAAAAGCGTATGAGCATTTGGGAAAAAAATCGGCTTTTGGGAGTAATGAAAACCTGCTTTTCGGCGATATTAACTGAGCGCTTAAAACTTAAGGCGTATAAAAAAAGTGCCACTTTACAGCAGCACTTAAAACTATTTTATCGTCGAATAAATTACTCCGTTACAACCAGCCTGAAACCGTTACCATGAATATTTACAATTTCAAGGGCAGGATCTTCTCTTAAGTATTTACGTAATTTGGCAATGTACACATCCATACTGCGTCCGTTAAAGTAAGTATCGCTACCCCAAATTTTCTTCAAAGCAATTTCACGACTAAGCAGATCGTTTTTGTATTCGCTCAGCATTTTCAGCAATTCATTTTCTTTGGGAGAAAGGGTCTGGGTTTTACCATCAATAATTAGTTCACGCAGGCGTGGATTAAAATGATATTTGCCCAGGTCGTATTCGGCATTCACTTCTTCACGGTGTAGTTCTTCATTACGCTTTAAGATGGCTTTTATCTTGAGCAGTAAAACCTCGCTATCAAAAGGTTTGGTAATATAATCATCGGCGCCGAGTTTATATCCCTGTATGATATCGTCCTTCATTGTTTTTGCACTCAAAAAGAACAAAGGCACATCGGGATTTACGTCCCGTATTTCTTCTGCAAGTGTAAATCCATCCATGTTGGGCATCATTACATCCAGCAGGCAAAGGTCAAATTTTTCACGTTGAAATGCAGCCAATCCAAGTTTGCCATCCCTTTCCAGTGTTACACTGTAGTCATTCAATTCCAGGTAATTTTTTAATACCATGCCGAGGTTGGTATCATCTTCGCATAATAGAATCTGAGGTTTAATTTGGTCCATGTTTGTTAGGTTTATAGCAAATAAAAATAAATCAAAGTTTATACAGCGAATATAGTGCCTAATTTTTTGTTAAAGGTCGTTTTAAGTCATTTGTCATTAGGTCATTGGTCATTTTGTCCCAAATTATTTTTGCCAATGCTTTTGATGTAGCCGTTTAGCAATAAATGACATTCCTTTAGTTTACTTAATATGCTGCTGTACTCTTCATCAGTAATTAATTTGCGGTTGTAGGCTTTTTGATTGGCAGTTTTGGTTTCAAAGAGAGAGCCCCTTGCATACCAGCAAAAGTTTTTATTTTCTTTGTAATGGAATCTTCCATATCCTTCAGAAATATTTAACGCTATTGAATCAGCTGCTCTCAGGTATTGATCGCCTAGACTCTTTTTATTAAAAAGATCCCATTTAACAGTGATGTTAAAAATCAACTCTCCTATTTCCATCGCAAGCTGGTAAACTTTTAATTCTTCAAGTAAAATCATACGCCCTGTTTTAATGATCAAAATAATATTAAATCTATAAAACTGCAACAATGACTAATGACTATTGACTTCTCAGGTATTTCTTGTCTGTGAGCGTCTTTAGAAAGCTAACTAAATCCTTTTTTTCATTTTCAGAAAGATTCAGCGGGCTTTTTAAAGCGTCATCTATGTTGACAGCATCCGGCACAAATTTTTGTGGATTGTTGTAGTAGTCTATAACTTGTTCCAGGGTTTTAAACATGCCGTTGTGCATATAAGGTGCGGTAACAGCAATATTACGCAAGCCTGGTGTTTTAAATTTTCCAAGGTCGGCTTCTTTCCTGGTAAGGTTAAATAATCCGCCATCATTCAGATCCTTTCCATTGTATAAGCCAATGTTTTTAAATTCATCGTTGGTAAAATCTTCCATACGGTGGCAATCAAAGCATTTGGCTTTGTCGCCCACAAATAATTCCCTTCCTCTTTCTTCGGGCGCCGTTAATTTTTTAAGATTATTACTCCAGTCGTCAAATTTGCTGTCAACGGTTTCCAGTGTTTTTTCAAATGCAGAAAATGCTGCAGCCAGGTTTTGTGCAGTTGGCTTTTGGTTGAATATTTTTTGAAACAGTATTTTATATTGCCGTGACTGGTTTAATCTTTTCACTGCTTCTTCAACCGGCAATCCCATTTCATCCGGGTTCTGTATGGGCATTAAGCATTGTTCTTCCAGTGAAGCTGCCCTGCCATCCCAAAAATAATAAGGACGGTTTTTCTTGTTCTGTACCGATGGGTTTTTGCGGTTGGTTAGCTTGCCTTCAATACCGGTAATAAAAGCGACTGTATCGGCAAAAGCAAATTTTGGTATATGGCAACTGGCGCAGCTTACCGAAGAATCTTTAGAAAGAATTTTTTCAAAAAATAATTTTTTGCCGAGGGCAGCTTTCGTTTTTATATCGGCGTTTTCTTTTGCAAAAAAAGAACTGACAATAAAAATTATAAAAACTGCCGTAAATAAAGAGAGCACTATTTTTTTCATCTTTACAAATCTACAGCCGATGTTGTTAAAAATCTTCATCAACATTTAAATTACTGGTTGTATCTTTCAAAAAACAATTTTCAATGGCAAATAAAGAAGCATTTATAGAAGCAATAAAGAACGGCTATTCCTTTAAGGGTGAAGCAGTAAAAATTGGAGCGGCTATGCTGGATGGGGAATTAGTGCCCGAAGCCGGCATCTATTTGCCGCTTAAAACGCTAAATCGTCACGGACTTATTGCCGGTGCTACCGGTACGGGTAAAACAAAAACACTCCAGGTTATCAACGAATTTTTAAGCGATAACAGTGTACCGGTTATGATGATGGATATTAAAGGAGACCTGAGCGGTATCGCTGCCATGGGTACAGTGAACGACAAGATAAAGGATCGATACCAGAAGCTGAATATCGAGTATAAGCCCTCTTTATTTCCTGTTGAGTTAATGACATTGACAGGGCAGAAAGGCGTGCATTTAAGAGCGACGGTAAGTGAGTTTGGGCCAATATTATTAAGTAAGATATTAGAACTGAACGATACACAAGGAGGTGTGGTGGCTATGATATTTAAATATTGTGACGATACAAAACTGCCGTTACTTAACTTAAAGGATTTTATAAAAGTGCTGCAATATATCGGTGATGAAGGCAAAGCTGAAATTGAGAAAGAGTACGGAAAAATTTCAACTTCATCTACCGGTACCATCCTGCGTAAAGTGATTGAACTGCAGCAACAGGGCGCCGATATTTTTTTTGGAGAAAGAAGTTTTGAAGTGGATGACCTGATGCGTATTGCTGATGACGGGAGGGGCATGATCAGTGTATTGCGGGTTACAGATCTGCAGGATAAGCCGAAATTATTTTCAACCTTTATGCTGCAGATGCTGGCCGAACTGTATGCCAGTTGTCCCGAGGAAGGGGATATGGACAAACCCAAACTGGTGATGTTTATTGATGAGGCTCACTTGATTTTTAATGAAGCCAGCGATGCATTATTGCAGCAGATAGAAACGATCGTAAAACTGATACGCTCAAAAGGCATCGGTATTTTCTTTTGTACGCAAAACCCCATGGATGTACCGGCAAGTGTATTGAGCCAACTTGGTTTAAAAGTGCAGCATGCCTTGCGTGCTTTTACTGCCGCAGACCGAAAAGTGATAAAACAAACAGCAGAGAATTATCCCGAAACAGCATTTTATAAAACGGAAGACCTGATAACCCAAATGGGGATCGGCGAAGCCTTTATAACCATGCTGAATGAAAAAGGTATTCCCACACCGTTGGCACATACCATGCTCTGTGCGCCACGCAGCCGAATGGATGTGTTGACAGAAGAAGAGATCGATGCCATTAATACCAGATCAAAAATGGTAGCTAAGTACAACAAAACCGTAGATAGTGAAAGTGCTTATGAAATATTGACTGCCAAGCTTGAAGAAGCTGCAGAAAGAACAGCACAGGAAGAAGCGGAGGAAACAACCACATCCAAAAAATCAACAAAGGAAGAAAAATCAACATTGGAGAAAGTAGCAGACAATACCATTGTAAAGAGCATGGTGCGTACTGCTGGTAATACTATTGTTCGTTCTTTGTTAGGCGCTTTAGGATTGGGGGGAAGGAGCAGGAGCTCGAAAAGTAAAGGATGGTTTGGATAAAACATAGAGATTATTTCCAAGGCTGGCTTAATACCCAGCACTTCGTATTTTTACAACATGAGAAAATTGCAAGCTGTCTTCCGGCACCGCTTTGGCCCATTGGCAGTATTGGCGCTTATTTTGTTTACGCTCAGTTTTATTACCCGGTTAACTTTGTTCATCATCAGTTGGTCCAATCTTGAGCTTAGTTTCCTGCGCTTGCTTGGTATTTTTTTTATCGGCTTCTTTTACGATATTATTGTCTGGAGTTTCTTTGCCATACCCGTTGCTTTTTATTGCTGGTTGATGAAAGACAGCTGGTATCAAAAAAAATGGCAACGCATCCCGCTTTTTTTTCTTTTCTTTTTAATTACACTCATACTGGTTGTGAATGTTGGCGGCGAGATCATCTTTTGGGATGAATTTAATGTGCGCTATAATTTTATTGCAGTTGATTACCTGGTTTATACCACCGAAGTAATTGGCAATATCATAGAATCGTATAACATTCCGTTGATTGGCGCTGCAGTAGTCATAGCTACAGCTGCTATTCTTTTTTTAATAAGAAAAAAGTTATCAGCTTCGCAGGAAGTAAGCATGCGTTTTGGAAAAAGAACCCTTTTCTTTTTTGGCTTTATGCTGTTGCCGTTTGCCGGGTATTTTTTGGTGAACAACCGCATAAAGAACCGCAGTAATAATAATTATGTGAATGAATTGGGCGGCAATGGTATTTATGAATTTGGTTCGGCCTTCTGGAACAATGAAATTGAGTACGACAAATTTTATGTTACCCGTAACGATACGGCCAATTTTAAAATACTGCGAAATATGCTGCAGGCATCCAATGCTACTTTCAACAATGATCCGTTAAGTATAGAGCGTAAGATAAAAAATGACAGCCCCGAACACCGATGGAACGTGGTACTGATCACCGTTGAAAGTTTTAGCGGCGATTACTTAAAAAGGTTCGGCAACAAAGAGAATATAACGCCATACCTCGATTCTCTTATTCCTCATGGTTTGTGGTTCGATCAGTTTTATGCATCGGGCACAAGGACAGTAAGAGGGCTGGAAGCACTTTCTATGGGTATTCCGCCAACGCCGGGCCAATCAATTGTGAGGCGGCCCGATGATAATGATATGTTCACTATGGGCAGTGTGTTAAGAACGAAGGGATATGATGTAAACTATATTTATGCAGGCAATTCTTTCTTTGACAATATGGGTAAATTTTTCAGCAACAGCGGCTATAAGGTGCTGGATGAAAGAGATATTCCCGACAGCCTTGTTCAACTTTCTACAGCCTGGGGCGCCGATGATGAAGCTTCTTTTAATTTTACGTTACAGCAATGCGATAAAAGTTTCATCAGCAATAAGCCATTCTTCAATCATATCATGACGTTGAGTAATCACCGGCCATATATTTATCCAGCGGGCCGGATTGATATTGATCCAAAATATCAATCCATACAAGGTGCAGTTAAGTACACTGACTATGCTATCAATAAATTTATTAAAGACGCTCAAAAAAAGCCCTGGTTCAATAATACCTTATTTATTATAGTATCAGACCACTGTTCAAAAAGCGCCGGAAAAACTGACCTCCCTGTTAACCGTTATCATATACCTTGTATCATTTATGCTCCACAATTAATTAAACCTGCTATTGAAAAAAGGCTGGTTAGCCAGATAGACCTTGCCCCTACGATTTTAGGTTTGATGAACCTGAATTATACCAGCCGTTTTTTCGGTTACGATGTATATAATATGAGCGCTGGAAATGAACGTGCTTTCATTAGTACTTACCAGAATATAGGGTATATTAAGGATGGTAAACTGGTCATATTATCTCCCCACCAAAAAGTACAGATGTTTAAGCCCGATTTTATAACTGGTAGTAATGTACAGATCGAAAGTTCAGCTGACCTGATAAATGAGGCGATTGCCTGGTACCAGGGAGCAAGTTTTCAATACAAAACAGGCAGGTATAAAAGTGTAAAACCGGCAGGCAGGTAAAATGATAAATAGTTAATAATCAGCCAAATACTGGGGTTAAAATTGCAGGTGGTTTGTATGTTTTACACATTCTAACTCCATAAAAACTTTGAAAATACTTTAGCAAAATGTTGTATAATAGTGAAAACCACATTATCTTCGTTTCGGTTTTTCATAGGATATTGGATTTTAAAGCGGGACTAGATTTCTATCTTGGTCCCTTTTTTATTTTATTTACCTGATGATCCTACATCAAAAGCGAGCTTCCCATCTTTATCGGTTGCTAATTTCCCCTCAGCTATCAGAAAATTGATCACCTGCCAAACCTTTTCCTTTTTTATGGTTTTGAGGCTGGCAAGGATAACTTCAACCGAAACGGCGCCACCTTTTGTGCCGGTAACGATCTTATTTGTAATGTGGTTAAATTCTTCTGTTGAGATGTGAAGCACTTTCTCATTGATACAGTTATCACATATGCCGCATGCACTAATTTTTAAAGTTGTAAAATAAGCTGCTATTTGCTGGCTGCGGCATCCACTTGATCGTTGTATATAGCTGGTCATGGCATTTACACGTTCTTCAAAATTTTGCTTACGTTTAAGATAATCGGTTGTATTTAACCTGTAATTATCATTATACATCCGGTTTTGTAAAAGTGTGATCTGTGGCTTGTCTTTTTGAGCAGCATAACTGATAATACCGTGATCGTTTAGTTTTTTAAGATCCGTTTTCACGGTTTCCATTTCAACCTGTATAAATTTTGCCAGTTTACCTTCATACACTATTGAAGGAAAATCAAAAATACCTTCATAGGAACGCAATAACCCTTTCAGCAACGGGTCCAATGCAGGATGCTGCTTTTCAAAATCAATAAGCTGTTCCCGATCGGTAGTAAATACAACCGTTGACGGCTTAAAAAAAACCTCATTAAAGCTAATGACACCTTCCTGTTCCATTGCTTTAATGGCATAGGTGGCAGTAAGTATGTTTATTTTAAAGGCCGCAGCAAAAGCGGCAATGTCAAAATCGTAACTCAGGCCTTCACCCGAACCCGCTGGAACCTGCAGGTGGTTCATCATACTTATATACACCCGCTTTATTTCTTCTTCTTTGGGAAACCGAATAGCCGATTGTTCCCTCAGGTTTTCAATTTCTTTATTGTTGTACAGCAAAACCGCATAGGCTCTTTTACCATCCCTGCCTGCCCTTCCGGCCTCCTGGTAATAATTTTCCAGGCAATCGGGAACATCATAATGAACAACAACCCTTACATCCGGTTTATCTATGCCCATGCCAAATGCATTGGTGCTTACAATTACCCTTGTTTTATTGCTGATCCAATTCCCCTGCTTTGCATTTCTTTCATCATTATTTAAACCGGCGTGGTAATGATCTGCATTTACCTGGTTTAGCCTAAGCAAATCTGCAATTTCCTTTGTGTGCTTGCGGCTTTTGCAATACACGATAGCAGTGCCGGGCACATTTTTAAGTATTTCCAGTAATTTATTTTGTTTGGAAGGCACATTAAAAACTGAATAAGAAAGATTTAGCCGTTCAAAAGATTGCTGAAATCTTTTCCATGAATGCTCTAAAGTTCCCCCTTTAGGGGGCGGAGGGGGTTTCAATTTATCGCAAATATCATCCTGCACAATTTTTGTGGCCGAAGCAGTAAGTGCCAATACCGGAACGCCGGGCAGCCATTCCCGCAAGGATGCAATACGCATGTAAGGAGGCCTGAAATCGTAACCCCATTGCGAAATACAGTGTGCTTCATCTACAGCCAGTAAATTAATATTTATGGCTGGCAACATTTCTAAGAACAAATTGGTTTCTAAACGTTCAGGCGATACATACAGAAATTTATAATTACCATAAGCGGCATTCTGTAACGTTTTTTTTATCTCTAAAAAACTCATACCCGAATAAATAGCCAGGGACGGAATGCCTTTTTGTTTTAAACTTTCTACCTGGTCTTTCATTAAGGCGATGAGGGGGCTTACTACTAAACACAAACCCTCTTTTGCCATTGCAGGCACCTGGAAGCATAAGGATTTGCCTCCACCGGTTGGTAGCAATGCTAAAATATCTTTTCCATCCAGCACTGCGTTGATGATATCTTCCTGCAGCGGACGAAAACTGTTATAGCCCCAATATTGTTTTAAGATTTCGTGAATGTTCAATGCTGATAATTGTCGCCTGAAATTAAACCACTTTCTTAAATTTAAGCCAGATAGAATTTATGGCCAACACTACATCGCTGAGGCCCATAACCAACGCAGCAAAGCCAGGTTGCATTAAGCCAACTGCAGCAACCGGGATGGCAACAATATTGTAAATGAAAGCCCAGAAGAGATTTCTTTTAATGGTGATAAAAGTATGTTTACCCAGGCCTAAAGCAAGCGGTAAATTTTGAATGCCTTTATTCATTAAAATCACCTGTGCACTTTGTACAGCTAATTGTGTCGCTTCGCTCATAGAAATACCAATGGTTGCTTTTGCCAGGGCTGGCGCATCATTAATACCATCACCAACCATAGCAACCGGAGCTTCACTGTTTAATTGCCCGATGATCTGCAATTTTTCTTCCGGCGTTTTTTCGGCATATACTTTATCAATCCCTAAGCTGTCTGCAATTTTTTGGCTGCGTTCTAAACTATCGCCACTTAACAAAATGGTTTGTATATTTTTTGAATGCAGGTAACTGATCACTGCTGCGGCTTCCGTTCTTATTTCATCCTCCATATCAAACCACCCAATCAGCTTATCATTCTGTAATAAATAAGCTGTATGAGCATTATCTTCTGTTTGTGTTGCCGCAATCTTATAAGAGCCCAGTTGGTAAGTATTGCCATTTACATCTTCGGCCTTCATGCCCAAGCCTTTTATCTCTTCAATTTTTTTCCAGTGAATGGGATTGTTTATTTTCCAATTGGCAGATATTGCTTTTGCAATAGGATGATTGGAATATTTTTCCATTGAAAAAACAATGCGCTTAAATGCATCTTCATCAATAGTGCTTTGGCTTTTACTTATACTCATTTTTCCTTTAGTGAGCGTTCCGGTTTTATCAAAAACAACCGTAGTAATGCTTTTAAACAACTCAAGGCTTTTTGCATTGCGAAAGAGAATACCGTTTTTTGCAGCCCTGCCCAGCCCAACGGCAATGGCAGCGGGTGTTGCAAGGCCCATGGCACAGGGACAACTGATCACCAAAACTGCAATACTTCTCATTAAAGAACTGGTTCCACTAATGTCAAAAGCAAAATAGTTTATTAAAAAAGTGAGTACAGCAATACCTAAAACTGCCGGAACAAAAATGGCGCTGATCTTGTCTGCCAATTGTTGAATGGGAGGCTTTTCTCCCTGTGCCTGTTTTACCAGGGTTAGTATATTGCTGAGTACCGTGTCTTTACCAACAGCGGTTACCTGTGCTTTAACGGTTCCATCTGTTATAACACTGCCGCCGATCAAAAGATCTTTTTTCTCTTTGTGAATGGGTTCACTTTCACCGGTCAACAACGCTTCATTTACATGTACATCGCCCCAAAGTATTTTACAATCAATAGGAACCTGCTCCCCGGTTTTTATTAAGATGAGGTCGCCAACATGCAGGGTTGTATTCTCAACTGCAAAGATCAATTCTTTGTGTTCTTCATCAAAAGCGATCATATTGGCCATTACTTTTTGCTGGCCGGCAAGTTTGTTTAATTCTTTTTGCGTGCTGGCTACTGACTTATGTTCTACCCATTCGCCTAAAAACACAAGCGTGATGATGGTGGCTGTCGTTTCATAAAAAACATAGTCCATACCCAGGTTTCCAATGCTACCAATGAGGCTGTAAATAAAAGCTGCGGTTGCGCCAATTGCGATCAGCACATTCATATTGGGAATTCCGCGACGTAAGCTTTTAACAGCACTTACGCCAAAATAACCCATACCAACAATGTAAACCGGAATGCAGATAGCCAACTGTATCCATGGGTTCATCAAAAAATGAATATGCCAGGGAAGCATATGCAGCATGAGTACCAAAGTAAAAGGAAGGCAGAAAAGAAAGCGTTGTAAATGATTGGAGAATAAATGTTGAATTTTGTCCCGCCAAGTCCTGGATGGATGTTGAGTTTCGGCCCCGCTATTTTCATCAACAACTTTATATCCGAGATCTGCTATTCCCTTTGTTAACTCTTCCTGGGTTTTATTATCGTTCAGTTCAAAGCTTACCTCGCCGCCTATGAAATTCACACTTACATCTTTCAATCCCTGTTTTTCCAAATATCGGTTAATGGTCAATGCACAATTGGTGCAGGTCATACCCGCTACCTTCCAGTCGACTTTTTCCATAATGCAAAATTATTCTTTGATATTGTGACCCGATTACTAATGAAGGAAAATATCTTTGCAACATGGAGGTAAATTTTGCATTAGACCAAATTCAGGAAACAGCACAGCAGTTATTGCACGAAGCAGCTGGTTATAAAGTATTTGCTTTTCATGGCGATATGGGTGCAGGTAAAACAACTTTTATACATGCGCTTTGCGGGGCTATGAACATTACGGATGTGGTTACCAGTCCAACATTTTCCATCATCAACCAATATAAAACAAAGCAAGAGCAAACGGTTTACCATATGGACCTGTATCGCATTAAAGACGAAAATGAAGCCATCAATGCCGGAGTGGAGGATTGCCTGTACTCGGGTAATACCTGTTTGGTAGAGTGGCCGGAGAAAGCCCCGGGAGTTTTTCCTGATGATACTTTGCACATTTACCTTACTTCAATCGATGATAATACCAGAAAGCTGAATTATAATTTGTAAATTGTAGCCTTACAATTCCATCACTTATGGCTGCATCGAAACCTTTTGTATCTCCTTCGTTCACTTACGAAACCCTGGAAGAAACCCTGGATATAAAGCCCAAAGGGGCAGCGTTATGTATTGGAATTCCAAAAGAAAATTCTTTTAACGAAAACCGCATCGCTCTTACTCCTGAAGCAGTTGGTGTTATGATCGCAAATGGCCACCAGGTGGTAGTGGAAACCAAGGCCGGCGACGGAGCCAGTTATACTGACCATGATTACAGTGAAGCCGGTGCAAAAATAGCCTACGATAAAAAAGAGGTTTTTGAATGCGATATACTTGTTAAAAGTGCACCGGTAAGTGAGAGCGAGTGTGAGTTGCTGAAGCCAAACCAATACATCATTTCTCCTATTCACCTGGCGGTGATGAGGCGTGAGATATTGCAGAAGATGATGGACAAAAAAATTACGGCGCTTAGTTTTGAGAATCTAAAGGACGATAGCGGACATAATCCCATTGTACGCAGCATGAGTGAGATTGCGGGCAGTGCGGTAATGCTGATAGCCGGGCAATACCTAAGCAAAACAAACAACGGTAAAGGAGTTTTGGTAGGTGGCATCAGCGGGATACCGCCAACAAAAGTAATTATTATTGGTGCCGGTATTGTGGGTGAGTATGCAGCCCGTACAGCCTTGGCTATGGGTGCAAGCGTGAAAATCTTTGACCACAGCATTTATCGATTAAAACGTTTGCAAAATAATATTGGCGTACGCTTGTGGACATCGGTAATTGAGCCCAAAATTTTAGCCAAACAATTAAAAACCTGCGATGTGGCTGTTGGCGCATTAAGTGGCGCAGCAGGCAGAACACCTATAGTTGTTACCGAAGAAACAGTAAGTAAAATGCGGCCGGGCAGTGTAATTGTTGATGTGAGCATTGACCATGGTGGTTGTTTTGAAACGAGTAAAGTAACCACGCATGAAAAACCGGTTTTTATTAAATACGATGTGATACATTATTGCGTGCCCAATATACCCAGTGGTTTTGCCCGTACAGCTTCGCAGGCTATCAGTAATGTACTGATGCCGCTGATGCTGGAAACCGGCGAGGATGGCGGTATTGACCGCATTGTTTGGCATAAAATAAATATCCGCAGTGGTATTTATTTATACAAGGGAAGCCTTACCAATTTTTATTTAAGCGAAAGGTTTGATCTGAAATTTACCGATCTGAATTTATTGATAGCGAGTAAGCGGTAACAACTTTGCCAAAGTTCTAAACTTTGGCAAAGTTTTGTCATGAATTTGCTTATAGCGAGTAAGAGGTAATTTTATATTTAATTAATGCTTTTTAGTATGGCGTTACTGCAAAGCCTTCTTTTCTTAGTAAATTAACCAAACCATTATTTCCAGCTAAATGTGAGGCACCTACTGCAAGAAAGCAGCTTTCCTTTTTTATCGCAGCTTTTATTTTTGGCAACCAGTTTAAATTTCTTTTATCTAACACATCCGTTGTCATTTCTGGATTAAGCTTTTGCGAAGCAAAGTAAAAATAATTAATGTTGTGCGTTGCATATATTTTTAAGCTTTTTTTGTACAGCTCAAGGTATATATCAATATTATCAATAAAATCCGCCAGGTAATTAAACCCATCATTGGGGGCAAACTTTTTTAAGTAGGCTGTTTCCTCAGAATTTTCTAATCCATCCGTGGGGATATTTTTAGAGTCTGCAAGTAGTATTAAATACTCTTCGTACGAAGTAAAATAAAGCTGTGCTTTATATCCCAATATTATGTTTCTATACAAAAATGATTTCATTTTATAAATACTATCTGTTTCAACTGAATTCGGGGAATAAAATTCTATTGCTTTTTTCAATTGTTTATAATGCCTTTTTTTTAAATGATTTTTTGCAGAATCATTGCCAGGTAAAAAAGCACCTGCCATAAACAAGGAGTCACTCGTTTCTGTAAACAGTCTGCTGCAGCTGAAAATTAAATTCTTAAGTTTTTGTGAGGTGTCAATATTGCCGATTGGTATAGTATGCATAGTGCCCATTAAATAGGAAGGATATTGCAGCCCATTTCCTTCTATTTTCCAGATCAGTACATTCTCTACGGGCTTTACTAAAGAGTCAGTTTGTGCATTCAAACTGCAGCAATAAAATAAAAGGGTAACGAAATAAAATAGTTTTTTTTTCATAGCCACTATTTATAATTCCCAATCTTTATAACTTCCTCACAAAAACCATATTCCTCTTTTACATTGCTGCTTACAATTACCAGTTTATCTTTTGTGTAATTGCTGATGAGGTTTTGGTATAAGGCAATTCCATCAGCATCTAAATTGGTAGTTGGTTCATCCAATAAAAGCACCGGTGTATTGCTAAAGAATGCCTGGGCAAGTTTTAATCTTTGCTTCATGCCACTGCTGAAATAACGAAGTTGCTTGTTAATGGCATTTTCCAATCCAACAATATTTAACATCTCTTCTATACTAAGTGATTGTATTAAAGGTTTGAATTTTGAATGAAAGGTGAGCATTTCTTTTGCGGTCATTTCTTCGATCAACTCAAGGTATGGAGCAGCTATGGAAATGTTTTGGTAAGAATGGATACTGGATTCTTGATACTTGATTTTTGATGCAGGGTGCTTGATATTAGCATCCTGCATCGGGTATCCAGTATCCAGGGTGTAATCAACTGTTCCTTCGTTATGCAACGTAGCGCCAGCTATAACCTGCAGCAGTGTTGATTTTCCGGAGCCGTTGGGTCCGGTGATGGCATAATTTTTACCGGAGGTAAATGTGTAACTGCAATGGCGGAAGATCCACTCACGGTTGTATCGTTTGCCCACATTAAGAAGCCTCACCCCAACCCCTCTCCGGAGGAGAGGGAACTCAAGTGGGGAGTTCAAAACTTCAGGCACCATGTTTTTTTAATTTTGTAAACTGCGCTTTGTAAATATTTCGCTTCGCTCAATGCTGCATAAAGAACTATCTGTATATGAGTGCCCTTCAACTTCGCTCAGGATAAACTGCCAATGAAGTTGATTAAAGATTTAGTGCCCGGCTCAAATAAATAAACAATGTAATTATTCGCTTTAATCATCGCAAGTTCCCCCTTCAGGGGGCGGAGGGGGTATTGTCTTCTACTCATCCTCTGTACTTCCTTTGGTAAACCTTTTTATTATTCCACGGCCACTTTCCCTGATGAATGTTACAATTTCATCACGCTCATCTGT
>JANOUJ010000031.1:0-12920 GCA_031416815.1 Chitinophagaceae bacterium | reverse complement strand
TTTAGAACAACAGATCATGACCGAAATGAAAGAAGCCATGAAAGCCAAGAATGAAGGCGTTTTACGTGCCTTGCGTGGTATAAAAGCCGAGATCATTAAAGCAAAGACTGACCCAGGCGCCGGCGGCGAAATTGATGAAGCAACCGAACAAAAATTTCTTCAGAAGATGATGAAGCAACGCAGAGATTCGCTGGAGATCTTTGAGAAACAGGAACGTGAAGACCTGGCTACAAAAGAAAGAGAAGAAATGGCAGTGATAGAAAAATTTTTACCAAAACAACTGGATGAGGCTGAACTGAAAGAGATCATCAAAACAATTATTGCTGAGACAGGCGCATCCGCTCCTGCTGATATGGGGAAAGTTATGGGTGTTGCCAGCAAACAATTGGTGGGCAAAGCTGATGGTAAAATGATCAGCAGCATTGTTAAAGATCTGCTTGCCGGATAGATGTAATGATGAATTACGAATTAGGAATTTCGAATTGAACCGACATTCCTAATTTATAATTCCTAATTAAAAAACATGCTAATAGATTTTGCTTTTGCCGCTCTCCTCATCATGGCCGTCATCAAAGGCTATCAAAAGGGATTGATCCTTGCGATCTTCTCCATAATTGCATTTATTGTTGGGTTGGCGGCTGCTTTAAAACTATCAACCATTGTTGCGGCATACCTTAAAGACAGCATATCTGTTTCGGCCAAATGGCTTCCTTTTATTGCCTTTGCACTGGTATTTTTTATTGTGGTTGTTTTGGTACGGCTTGGCGCCAAATTAATTGAAAAAACATTCCAGGCTGTGTTACTGGGCTGGGTGAACCGTATAGGAGGTATTCTTTTGTACGCCGCACTGTACCTGATCATCTTAAGCATCTTTATCTTTTATGCCGAAAAGCTGCAATTGATACAACCCGCAGCTGTTCAATCCTCGGCAACTTATAAATTTATTCAGCCCTGGGGGCCAAAAGTCATGGATAATATTGGCACCCTGATCCCGTTCTTTAAAGATATGTTCACGCAGTTGGGTGATTTTTTTAATTCATTGTCAAACAAAATTTCGCATTAATTTCAGCCATTATCTTATTTAACGTAATTTTAGCCCGGATCAGCATTTCATAACTTTAAGATTGAGATAGCAGTTTATATTAAACAATTTGCAATTACGGATGAGTTACGAAATTAAACAAGACGGAAAATTTAAATTTATTGAAGAAGGCGAAGGTGAACCTTTGTTGCTGCTTCATGGATTATTTGGAGCCTTGAGCAACTTTCAATTTCTTATCGGGCATTTTAGTAAAACCAACAAGGTCATCGTTCCTATTTTACCACTGCTCGAACTTGATCTGCTGCACACTTCTGTGGGCGGACTGCAAAAATTTGTTCAGCGTTTTATTGAACACCGCAATTACAACAATATCAATTTGCTGGGCAATTCGCTGGGCGGCCATGTTGCCCTGGTACATGTTTTAAAAAATCCCGAACGCATCAAATCGATCATCTTAACCGGTAGCTCTGGTTTATTTGAAAACGGTATGGGCGATACCTATCCCAAGCGTGGCGATAAAGATTACATCCGCAAAAAAACCGAACTCACATTTTATGATCCTTCCATGGCTACGGAAGAACTGGTGAATGAAGTTTTTGAAATTACTAATAACCGCATGAAGGTGATCAAGATCATTGCACTGGCAAAAAGCGCCATACGTAATAACCTGGGCGAAGAACTGAACCAGATCAAACAACCATCATGCCTCATCTGGGGAAACAACGACACCATCACACCGCCATTTGTTGCCAAAGAATTTCACCGGCTGATGCCAACCAGCGAACTGCATTTTGTTGATAAGTGCGGCCATGCACCTATGATGGAAGTACCGGAAGAGTTTAACAAACTCCTGGATGCGTTTTTAACAAAATTAAAAACACCGGCTGCAACAGTTCAGCAATAATTCTTGTCATTACCAGTACTGCGCAGCTCTTTAAAATCTTTACAAAAAGTTAATAGAGCAAAGCTGTATACTTTTAAAGATCAATTTCACGTTATTCCAATAGCTGTCACTAACCTAAACCAGTTATATGTTAACCATCGAACTCATCAACAGCAATATACCCCGGCTTCAGCTTAAAGACTCAGTAAGTAAAGCGCTGCGGCTCATCAGCGATTTCAGGGTAACGCATTTACCTGTAATAAAAGACGAAAAATTTCTGGGCCTCATCAGCGAGGATGACCTGCTTGACCAGGATGAACCCAAAATGCCTATAGAACTGATGCAGGAATTGTTTGTACAGGCATCTGTACATGACAACGAACATTTTTTAAACGCTGTTACCTGCAGCAACCAGTTCGACACAACCGTAGTTCCGGTGATCAATGAAGAAAACGATTTGATGGGTGTAATTACCACCAACGAGTTGTTGAAGACACTTGGCAATTTTGCAGGCACCAATGAAATCGGCGGTATCATTGTATTGGAAATGGAACGCAGCCAGTTTGCCATTTCAGAGATCAGCCGCATTGTGGAAAGCAACGATGCAACCATTCTGCATTTAAATACAACCGTACATGCCGAAACCGGCATGCTTACTGTTACCCTGCACATTAATAAAAAAGAAATTGCAGCTGTTGTTGCTACTTTTGAAAGATACGATTACGATGTTATATACTATTTCGGTAACGAAAATTTTGAAAATGAAATTCACAGCAACTACCGCCACCTGATGAATTACCTGGATATTTAAGACCATCTTTATTTCATAAATAGTCCGAAGGACTGTGTTGAAATATTAGATGGGATTATGACGACGGAAAACTTATTGAATTATTAGACCTAAAGTCGGCATAATGATTGCATCTACCTTGTAATTTGCAGCGGGTCAAGTAAGCTGTTTCTCTGATGAATGATCTGAAAAAAATAATTTACTGCTGTATCATCATACTTTCCCCGGTACTTTGTGTTGCACAAAAATCTACTTCTGCTAATTTTAATTTTGTTGATACCGCATTACTTGCCGTCAATAAACAAAACAAAGTTTGTATAAAAGACCTTACCGTTAACGGTACAAAAAAAACCAAGATATATATTGTTTATCGTGAGATACATTTTAAAAAAGGCGACTCCATTGTAATAGCTGATCTTTCTAAAGAGCTTGAGCAGGCAAGGTTCCAGGTTTATAATACCACCCTCTTTAATGAAGTTAAGTTTGAACTGGTGGCGCTTGATTCGGCCAATGTACTCATCAACGTGCAGGTATTGGAACGCTGGTACCTATATCCTATTCCGCAATTTAAATGGGTTGACCGAAATTTTAATGAATGGTACCGCACATACAAGGCCAGCTTAAGCCGCGTTAATTACGGAATAAAGTTTGTGCATTACAACCTCAGCGGCAGGCGTGACCAGTTGCGCATTTATTTTATCAATGGCTATACAAGAAATGTTTCTTTCACTTACACGGCACCCTACAGCAACCGTAAGCTTACCCAAGGCTTTATAATTGGCGGCGGTTATTTACAAAAAAGAGAACTTGCTATTAAAACCAATTACAACGATTCTTTGATCTTTTATCCATCCGACCCGGTAACCAAATCAAAGAACGAATTTGTGTACAAAACCTGGTATGTAAATGCTGGCTACACCATCCGCAGGGGCTTCTTTAAAAAACATATTTTTACTGCCAACTACAGTTATATAAAAATACCAGATTCGGTAATCACCGCTCCTTATAATAAAAACTATTTTAAAGATTCAGTGAATTCTAAAGGAATTATTGATTTTTTTTACACGCTGCAATATTCCAATGTAAATAATGGATCGTACCCTTTAACCGGTAAAACCTGGTTTGCAACCCTACAAAAAAGAGGCCTTGGTTTTACAGGCGGCGTTAATATGCTGCAACTGGAAGCCGGTTTCAATAAATATTTTGATATGGGCATGGGCTGGTATAGCAGTGTTCAGCTAAATGGAAAAATAAAACTGCCCTTTGACCAGGCTTATATAAACCAACGTGGGCTTGGTTATGGCGATATTTATTTACGTGGATTGGAGTATTACGTAATAGACGGGGTCGCTACAGGCCTGGTTAAATCAACCATTAAGAAAAAAATATTTTCCGTAAATATTCCTTTTAAGTATTTCCCAAAACTGCTTACTAAAATTCCCATTACTGTTTTTGCAAAAACTTATACCGATGTTGGGTATGCTTACACCCAAAAGAAATATGACACTTACCTCAACAACCGTTTGTTGTATTCAGGAGGTTTTGGTATTGATATTCTTACATTCTACGATTTTAGCCTTAAGTTTGAATACAGTTTTAACCAATTAGGCAAAAACGGTTTATTTTTACACAATCAATCTGGTTTTTAATTTGACAAAAATTCAAACACTACGGGGACTGGCAGAACTGAGGCACATGAAAATTGCTATCTACAGCCGTGGCATAGAAAACAACCAGCACCAGGATATCATTCAACTGCTGGATGAGCTGGCATTAAGCGGTGTGGAACTTGTGTTCTACCAGGATTTTTTTAACCAGTTCTATTCAGCCATTAATACCAAGGCAAAATATTCAACCTTCAATTCATCCGAGGACCTGGATAAGAATATAGATTTCATCATCAGCCTGGGTGGCGATGGTACCATGCTCGACACAGTTACCCTGGTTAAAGACAGCGGCATTCCGGTAATTGGTATTAATTATGGCCGCCTCGGTTTCCTGGCAAATATTGGTAAAGAAGATCTGATACCGGCCGTGGAAGCATTGGTAAACAGAACTTATGTGCTTGACAAAAGAACTTTACTACACCTGGATTCTGATGTTCGCTTATTTGGCGATGCGCCTTATGCCCTGAATGAATTTTGCCTGCATAAAAAAGATTCATCGCCCATGATAAAAATTCACACGTATTTGAATGGTGAATTTTTAAATACCTATTGGGCTGATGGTTTAATTGTGGCAACGCCAACGGGCTCTACCGGTTATTCATTAAGTTGTAATGGCCCCGTGGTTTTTCCTGATAGTGGCAGTTTCGTCATCACACCGGTATCACCGCATAATTTAAATATACGCCCCATCATTGTACCTGATAATACCATTGTTTCTTTTGAAGTGGAAGGTAGAACAGATGGTTTTCTTTGTTCCCTGGACAGCCGCCGTGAAATAGTTACCAAAGACATTCAACTGGCGGTACGCAAAGAAAGTTTTGGCATCAACCTTATCCGCCTTAACGAAAATAATTTTTTACAAACGCTGCGTAATAAGCTTAGCTGGGGTTTGGATGTGAGGAATTAAAATAATTTTAACATGGGGGAAACCTTAATCGTTATAGGGACCATTGCTTTCCTTTGCAAGATTATTTGCCATGGTTATCTTGACTACAGAAGTAATCGAAAAGAGAATTTGAAGATTTTATTTTTGGGTGGATTTACACCGTTAGAATATTTTTTACACTATTTTGAAAATGTAGATAAGGAAATGTTGTTTCTGAAAAAAATATGTAATATTTTTTATTTTACTTCTCTTATTTCGTTGATTTTATACTTGTTTTATCGATGGTTCACCTCTGAGCTTTGATTACATTTGTTTAGTTAAGCTCGCCTCCCCAATTTTCCGCATACCTTTGCTCAACTTACATTATGCCATCCAAATCAAAAAAATTACGTTCCGTTTTTATCCTTTACTGGTTTTTGCTGGCTTATATTCTTGCGGCATTGATCTGGTGGTTTATTGCGCTGACCCGGCAAAGCAAACTTATGACGAAGTATGAAACGGAGCAGTTGCAACCAACCGATAAAAATTACCAGGCAAAATATGATAAGATCAAATCTTTAGAAAAAAGAAAGACAGCACAATACCTCGGCGAGGGTGTAACATTTTTTTTACTGATCGTTGCCGGTGCTGTTTTCGTTTTCAGGGCTGTGCGGCGGGAGTTGAGGATAAGCCAGCAGCAGCAAAATTTTATGATCGCCATTACGCATGAACTGAAAACACCCATTTCGGTTGCCAGGCTTAACCTGGAAACCATGCAAAAAAGAAAACTGGATGAAACACAACAGCAACGCCTTATACAAACCACGCTGGAAGAAACCAACCGGATGAATGCGCTTTGCAACAACATGTTGCTTTCTTCACAAATTGAAGCCGGCGGTTACCGCATTACCAATGAAGAGACCAATATCAGCGAACTCGTTGACAAATGTGTGCAGGATTTTATTACCCGGTATCCACTACAAAAAATTGAATCAGAAATTGCTCCGGATATATTTATTAACGGCGACAGGTTATTGCTGCAGATGCTGGCAAACAATCTTATCGACAATGCTATAAAATATGGTGCAAAGGATCAGCCCGTTACAGTTTCGCTTTTAGAATCCGGTAGCAGGATCATTTTAAAGGTAAAAGACCAGGGCAAGGGAGTTGCCGTAGAGGAGCGGAATAAAATATTCAACAAATTTTACCGGGTGGGCAATTCCGCAACAAAAGCTGCAAAAGGAACCGGGCTGGGGCTTTATCTTACAAAAAAAATAAGCCAGCAGCACAATGCAAACATTTCTGTGACAGACAATATCCCCAACGGGGCTATTTTTACAGTTACATTACATTCATCCATTGAAAAGCCATCTTTTTAAATATGCCCGATAAAAAATTTTCCATATTGCTTGTTGAAGACGAAGAAAATTTGCAGGAAGCACTTAAACTGAACCTGGAGCTGGAAGGCTATGAAGTTACCGGTGCCTTTGATGGTGCTGAAGCTTTACAGGCTGTAGAAAAAGAATATTTCGACCTCATTATATTGGATGTAATGTTGCCAGAAATTGATGGCATTACCGTTTGCGAAACGATCCGGTTGAGCAACCCCGATATTCCCATACTGATACTAAGCGCTAAAAACAGCAGTGCCGACAGGGTTTTGGGATTAAAAAAAGGCGCTGATGATTATCTCACCAAACCATTTAACCTGGAGGAACTGTTGCTCCGTGTAAATAATCTCATTAAGAAAAGCGAACGCCTCAACAGCAAGGAGCCCATACCGGATGTGTACAGTTTTGGGAAAAATAAAATTGACTTTAAAGCATCTGAAGCTTTTACCAAGAGCGGCGAAAAAGTAACATTGACAAAAAAAGAGATCATGTTGCTGAAGTTGCTCATTGAAAATAAAAACGAAGTCGTAACCCGAGAAAAAATCTTACAAGTGGTTTGGGGTTATAATGTGTATCCTACTACCCGTACCATTGATAATTTCATTCTCAACTTCCGTAAATATTTTGAAGAAGATAGCCGTGACCCGGTATATTTTCATGCCGTAAGAGGCGTGGGTTATAAATTTACGCTGGCTTAGTTGCGGTATGTATTCATTAATTGCACCAGCTCACTGGCCCTTTCATACATAGTTTTCATTTTTTCATTATCGGCAAATGGTGTGTATAATTGCCATTCTATCTCATCCATCAGCTTTTGTAATTCCATGGCTGTTTCATTGCTGATACCTTTTGCATCCAGCTGCTCGGCAATATTTTTCCTGTTCAGTTCTTCTCCCTGTAAAGCAAGTTTTTTTGCAAGGAAGTTCTTTAAATCCTGGTTTAAATGCGCATAAAACAATTTGGCATCGTCCTGCTGCAGGCTTTCTTCTGCCAGTGCCAAATGCTTTTGCTGTTCAGGTAAAATGTCTTCAATCAGTTTTTCTTGTTCCCTTATAGCTGCCGCTGCATCCGCCGCACTCGCTAGCTGCCTTTCTTTTTTTGTATCTCTTTTTAGCCAAATGATGAGCCCCATAATAATGAGCACGGCTATAAGGCTTACTACCCGTAACCGGTTATTAAAAAATCTTGTAAGAAAATTACTCTTTGCGTTTGAATTTGTTTCTGCAATTAAAGCCCTGGGCTTACCGGTTCCTTTGGTAACTGTAATATTGATCGGGTTCGATCTTACAGTATTATATTTTGCATCACGTGTATCAAAATAGCTAAACTCAACCGCCGGTAAAATATAATTACCCGGTTTTGAAACCGTAAAGGGAAACTCAAATATCTTTCTACCGCTCACGGGCACCGTTCCTCTAAAAAGATCGTCTGTTGCTTTTACATCAAATGCCTCAATGCCTTGTGGCCAGAACATTTCAGGTGAATTGATCATTTGCAGGTTTCCTTCACCTGAGATAATGATCGCCATTTTACCATCATCATCGGTACTGAAATTGTTTTTCTCAACCTTGGTTTCGATTGTAAAATTTCCAACGGCACCTTTAAATCCTGCAGGTTTCTCTGCATCCGGCAAGGGTGATACCAACACACTTAATGGCTTGCTTTGCAAAGTAACTTTCTGCATACTTACGCCTTCTTGTGGTATGGTTGCCTGCGCAAGATCCCTGAACATATCATTAATAATATCAGCTTGCCGGTTCAGGTATTCAGCCTTAATAAATTGAACATTGTTTTCAATTTCTGCAATCCCGAGTTCCAGGTTGCCCGCCAGCAAAGGATACAACTGCACTTTACGGATCGTGTATACATTGTATTCCCTGCCTTCATATTTTTCGGTGCGATAGCTTATATCATTTGGTTGCTGAATATCCAACACTGAAAAACCGTTGAAGGAAGGGTTTTTCGTCATATTGCTTTCGCTCTTAAGTCGTGTATACAATTTATAAGTAGCCACAACCGGTTCGCCCATGTAAACAGATCGTTTATCTACGTCAACCCGTACAAACATGTTCTTCTTTATTTTATCTGCAGGATTCTCGCCCTTGCGCAAAATAAAATCGTTGTAGGTAGATCTGGGGGCAGCTTCAGCAAAAGGATCAATACTGTTAAAAGGGGCGCTCATTAAATTTACGCCCGAACTGTTACCCGTAGGCTGCTCTACAACTTTTAATTTAACAGCATTGCTTTTGTAATCACCTGCATCTGCCTTTGCCAATGCGCCTGCAATGGTAAAATTGCCTGTAGCTTTCGGTTTTAAAACAAAACTCAACGCAATATATTTTTTGACAACTCCATTGATCATGGTCATGCCGCTCTCCTGGTTGGGACCGCTGATGATAACAAAATCTTTCAGGTTGGGTGGAACGATCTGCTGCACTTCGATCGCATTTTCAACCATCAGTTTAAGCTGGGCATATTCATCCTTACCAATTTCTGCAGGAGTTATACTGGCCGAAAACCTTACCTGGGCATTGCTGCAAAAGCCCGTAAGCAGAAAAATTAATAAAATAAGTTTTTGTAAAAGCTGTTGCATAATCACATAGCAAAAATAACTGATTGCTGTCCGTCAAATAAACTATAAAAGTACAAGGGGTAAAATAATTTGTTAAACTACCTCTCCTAATGGAGTAGGTTGAGTGAGATTTTACAGGTCGCCTAACTGGGGCCGCAGAATAATTTCTTCCACGCAAGCCTGCGGCGAAAGCTGAGCAGCAGCATGAATCATTTGGGCAACATCAGCAGCTTCCATAATACGTTTGGGGTCAACACCACTTCCACTCCAGCTATCGGTGTAAGCCGCACCGGGCAATACATGCGTAACTTTTATGCCATGCGGTTTCATTTCCTCCCGCAGGTTTTTACTGAACCCGTACAAAGCAAATTTGCTGATGCTGTAGGCGCCGCCATTGGGATATGCATTGATGGAAGCAATAGAACAGATATTGAAAATGTGTCCTCCTGAGCCTGTCGAAGGATTTTCCGTGATCATGCCTGGTAGGATCATCCGGGATAAATGATATGCACTGTATAAATTTACTTCCATCAGTTTTTCCAGCATACCATCATCTTCTCCGTAAGCACTTCCTGGCAAATAAATACCTGCATTGTTTACCAGTATATCAATGTTTGTTGTGTACCCATGTATCCATGTTACCAATTGTTGTAAAGAGGTTTTATCCGATACATCGCAGGTTTTGGTGTAAAATCTATTATCAGGAAACCGTTCCTGCAGATCTCCAGCGGCTGTTTCAAGATCGGCTGCAGTCCGTGAGCAAAGAAAAAAGGCATGTTGCTGTTCATCTTTCGCAAAAGCTTCTGCAATGGCTTTTCCCAATCCCTTTGATGCGCCGGTAATTACTATGTTCATGGTATTTTGTTAATTCAGTATCTTGCAATTGCTGATAAAGTTAATCTCTCTGTATCAAAATTTTGTATCAAAGAAAAATGCCCCACTACAAACATCTTTTTTTCGACCTCGACCATACCCTTTGGGATTTTGATGCAAATGCCAAAGAATCGCTGGCAGATCTTTATACAATGTTGAACCTGGATGAAAGGATACAAATAGCTTTTGATGATTTTTATCCAAAATACCTGTTTCACAATGAAGTTTTATGGGACCGCTACCATAAAGGCCTGATCAGTTCTGAAGACCTGAAATGGAAACGTATGTGGCGTACCATGCTTGATTTTAAAATTGCAGACGAAGCGCTGGCCAGGGAAATGAGTGGACAATTTTTAGAGATATTGCCTACAAAAAAGATCCTCTTTCCGCATACGTTTGAAATTTTAGATTACCTCACCGAAAAAAAATATGCACTGCATCTCATCACCAATGGCTTTGAAAAAACCCAGTGGAGCAAATTAAATAACAGCGGGCTGGGCAATTATTTTACCCATGTAATAACATCGGAGGCCAGTAACAGCCTGAAGCCAAAAAAGGAAATTTTTGATTTTGCAATGGGTAAAGCACGATCATCCTTACACGAAAGCATTATGATTGGCGATAACCTGGACGCCGATATACAGGGCGCTATGAATGCGGGGATGGATACTGTTTTTGTAAACCACATCAATGCCGTGCCTGAAATAAAACCAACTTACACCGTTACACATTTAAACCAACTGGAGCATATTTTTTAATTTGGACTGTATAAATCGAAAAATTGTCAGGTTGAGGCACTCATAAAAAAAATTAAGCTCTTTGCAAATGACAATAAGAAAAAAATTTTCTCAGCTTCGCTGCGAAAGAGAAAGTTGTCACGAAGGCTCAAAGGCACGAAGCAGAAAAAATTCGTAGCATTTTCCCTTTGTGGCTTTGGGTCTTCGTGGCTAAATTCAATTTTGTAAAAAATTGTTTATCAACCTTTTAAAATACTTGTCATTAGCAGCCTGTCGAAACCGGGGCTATATTATACTAACCCGTCTTCGACAGGCTCAGACTGACAGTAAAATTTATAGTAACGATTCCAAACTGATCTAAATCCTGGGCATAAAAAAACCTTTCGGTAAGAAAGGTTTTAAATAATTTGTTGCAAAAAAATTACATGCTAACTGTAGTTGCTTTTGCTTTGTCTTTGCAGCAAGCTTTGATAGCAGTTGCATCTTTCGATGATTTTGAACATCCTGCAGCTTTAGCATCAGATTTTGTGCAGCAGGTTTTGCCCTTAGCACATTTTTTCTTCTTGCCTTTGTCGGCCATAGCAACGCCAGTTACGAACATAAATGCTGTGGCTAATAAAAATACTTTTTTCATGATAATACTGTTTAATGATTTCTAAACGTAAATGTAGGGTAGAAATTGCACAATGCCAATAGCCAATTGTTAAATGTTAAGGGTGGCAATTACAGTAACACCCCCTTTTACAACCTGGTTAAGCTCCACATTTACCTTGGTTCCAACGGGTAAAAGCAGGTCTACACGGCTGCCGAACTTAATAAAACCCATTTCTTCGGTTTGCTTAACTTTTTGCCCAACCTGCAAATAATTTACAATGCGCTTGGCAAGGGCTCCTGCGATCTGCTTAACCAAAACCTCGGTATTGCCTTTTCTTATAACAACGGAATGGCGTTCATTATCTGTAGATGATTTGGGATGCCAGGCCACCAGGAATTTTCCTTTGTGGTATTGATTGTACACTACATCTCCGTCTATCGGGTTTCTGTTTACATGTACATTTGCCGGGCTCATAAAAATAGAAACCTGCAACCTTCTGTCTTTAAAATATTCCACATCCGTTGTTTCTTCAATCACCACCACTTTTCCATCTGCAGGCGCAACTATTGCATTTTCGCTAATGGTAAGTTGACGGTTTGGAACACGGAAAAAAGATACCAGGAAGAGCAATGCGCCCAGTGTAAGAAAAAAGATGGTGGCACAAAGCCACATCAATGAGGCACTCAAAAAATAAAATACCGCCAGGTTAATTGCTCCAAAAATTAAAGTACCAATGGCAATGCTTTTATATCCTTCCCGGTGTATGGTCATTGTGCAAGATTAAGCTGCAAATATAAAGGGTTTTGGGTTTGGGGTGATGGGATTGAGTTGTGAGGAGAATTTTGCGGATATGGTACTTAGTTTTTAACCACATAGGTTTTAGAATAACATAGGCGTCACATAGTTAACCTATGTGTTTTCTAATGTGCCTATCATGTGTTTCAACCTGGATAAAAAGTTAATGAGGGATTACTTAACCAAAAAATGTACAAAAAGCCAAACGGCTGGTACTGCAACCAGTAAAGAATCAAACCTGTCTAAAAAACCACCGTGGCCGGGCATGAAGCTGCCGCTGTCTTTTACATCGGCCATACGTTTTAATTTGCTTTCTAGAAGATCGCCAAGGGTTCCAAAGATGGCGCAGATGGCTGCCAGCACCATAATAAAAAGATTTACCGGCCAGCTATAAAAAATAAAATGGGCCACTAAACCAGCTACAGTAATACATAAAATAATACCACCGATTGTCCCTTCCCATGTTTTTCTGGGTGAGATTTTTGAGAGCGGAGTTTTGCCAATGAAAGAACCCACGAGATAAGCCATGGTATCATTTATCCAGATGCTGCATACAATTAAAATAGGAATGTGACCATTACCCAAAACCAGGAATGTATCATATATATTTATGTCTTTTGAAGCATACAAATTTAGCAGTGCTGCAAAGGCAAGTGAGATGTAAGCAAGACCAGCAAAACTCATCCATTTCGCTTTCGTTGGTATTTGTT
>JANOUJ010000030.1:0-2438 GCA_031416815.1 Chitinophagaceae bacterium | reverse complement strand
CATGTTTTCAATGTACTTTAAGGTGTATGGCCTGTCGGGGTGACGACTAAGTTGTACTTTCTGCCAGGGAGTGACGTTGGCTGTGATGTGTTTTTTTGTTTCAATGATCCGTTCTTCCAGCATGGTAATAGCACCTGCCATGTTGGTTTTCGACTTTTCTGAAGTTACTTTAAGCTGCTCAATCTGGTCGTATAGCTCTTTAATGGGTTTTTCAAAGTCGAGGAACTGACGTTTTTTTAATTCGATCATGTAGTTGCGTTACAATTTAAATTAACAATTAAATGTTATTTGAACCTTATGAAACTGTAAGATAGTTTGTAAAATTATTGGTTACAATTTTTTTATAAAAGTTTTGGAACGGGAATATAAGAAACCTATCTTTGCCGTCCTGAAAAATGACGCAAAAGCCCGTAATCGGCTTTAAAATCAGCACCCAGGTAGTTGGATCGGTAGTTCAGTTGGTTAGAATGCCGCCCTGTCACGGCGGAGGTCGCGGGTTCGAGTCCCGTCCGGTCCGCCAAGAGATAATCAAATCTCAACAAAAGCCCGCAAACATTAAGTTTGCGGGCTTTTTGTTTGGTGAGTAATCTCCAAAATGTTCAATAAATTCACCTTTTAAGTGAGTGATTCGGTGAGTCAAAAACCAGCAAAAAATTACTCACCTATTTTTAATGAAATCCTTTACTACATTGATTTTTATGATTAAATAAATTTGCATAGTAATATACAATTTTGTAAATTTAAGGTACAAATCAAAACTCACCACACATGTCCCGTACCTTCGATTTTATCTTCTATCCAAAGAAGCCAAAAGGCTATGAAAAAGGCCTGGTAACACTGTATCTCCGTATTACAATTGATGGAAAACGGAGCGAGACAGCAACTTCTCTTGAAATCGATCCAGATAAATGGGAAAGCGGCAAAATGAAGGGCACCAAAGAAGATGCTAAATCCTTTAATGCTTATGTTGATACATTAAGAAGTAAGCTTTATGATTGCCATAAACAGCTCTTACAATCAGACTTTTCCATCACTGCAGAAGTATTAAGAAATGCATTTACCGGAAAAGGAGAACGGTCCCGGTACCTAATCGAAATTTTTAAAGCACATAACAGCAATATTGAGAAGCTTATCGGTAAGGATTATGCAAAGCCAACACTCACCAAATACACAACAACAGTAAATCACCTGGAGAATTTCCTGAAATGGAAAAATAATACTTCCGATATCAATCTCAGCCAGTTAAAATATGAATTCCTGGCCGATTTCGAATTCTACCTTAAATCAGAAAAAAGTATAGACCATAATACAACGGCCAAATACATCAAGAATACAAAAAAAGTAATTAATGATTGTGTAGCAAAAGGATGGCTCAAGGCAAATCCGTTCAGCAATTTCAAGATCACAACAAAACTTGTCGACCGGACATTCCTTTCTGAAGCAGAACTCGACACCCTGGCCAATAAATAACTGAAGGTGGAAAGAATTGCCCTGGTTAGGGATATTTTTGTTTTCAGTTGTTACACCGGCCTTTCATTTATTGATGTGGTTAATTTAACACCCAACCAAATTGCCATTGGGATGGACCGTAAAAAATGGATCTTCACCAGCCGGCAAAAAACCAACACTGCTTCACATATACCAATTTTACCGCCGGCCATGGAAATAATTAATAGGTATAAAGATCATCCGGCTGCAATAAATAAAGGAAGGTTATTGCCTGTGTTAAGTAACCAAAAAATGAATGCTTATTTAAAAGAAATTGCAGACTTGTGTGGAATCCACAAAGACTTAACGTTCCATGTTGCCCGGCACACTTTTGCAACAACAGTAACCCTAACCAATGGTGTACCAATTGAATCCGTAAGTAAAATGCTAGGCCACAAAAAACTGCAGACAACTCAACATTATGCTAAGATCCTGGACAAAAAAGTAAGCCAGGATATGAATATCCTGTTTAAAAAATTCAATCCAAAATCCAAGCTTAAAAAAGCTGCAAATAAGTAAACCTCATTTTTCATTTTAAACTATCTTTATTGCTTAACTATAAGTTGAACAAATAAAAATTTTAGTAGCGATTAGCTATTGATTGAGTATCAGAAAACCGCTAGTTTTTTAAGTCCACTCATTGATAGTCTGTCGCCACGCTACGGCGTGGTTACAGCTATTGTGGACAAGGCTCCTAGCGGTGCCTCTGATACATTAGTATGTGCCACGTCTTTTTTATGCCCGCTAACAAACAGAAAATATTAAATCAAAAGATCACAGAACTTCCTTTTACAGAAGAATTCAAATCCGTTTCGCAAAAACTAGGCTTTAATACAATAGGTGAAATGTTAGATAAACCGGCTGCTGAGCTGTTAGAGTTGGAGGGCTTCACTTACCACTTACTGCAGGAGTTGATTCAGCTCCTCGAAGAAAAAGGCCTGGCCAATCTG
>JANOUJ010000029.1:0-3023 GCA_031416815.1 Chitinophagaceae bacterium | reverse complement strand
CAGCAAAATATGTTTACATGACTTCAAACAAACCCAATGTTGTTTTTTCAAATAATTATTTTGATCTTGAACCTTACCAACAAAAAACCATCACTTTGAAAAATAATGAACAATTTTCGATCAGTGATTTTAAAGTAATATCGCTTTATGATATTTTAAATGCACACTAAAGAGCAAGGGTTGAAGCTCTTCGTCATGGCGAGGAGGTACGACGAAGCCATCCGCTGAACAAAGCTGAAAAAATAAGCGCTCATCAATAACTTTATTCAGCGGATGGCTTCAGTTTTGCTCAACACAAAACCTTGAGTAAAACTTCGCCATGACGGGTAACTTCATCCTTAGTGCTAATATCAACATTATGGAATACGGGGGCTGCGTTTATATTATGACCAATTTTCACCACACGGTTTTATACATAGGTGTAACTTCAAATCTACCATTGCGTTTTCATCACCACAAAACAAAAGAATTTAAAACAAGTTTTACGGCTAGATATAATTGCGAAATATTGGTTTGTTATGAAAGTTATAGCAGGATCGAAGATGCAATTGCGAGAGAAAAACAATTAAAAGCAGGTAACAGGAAAAGGAAAGAAGATTTAATTCATTTGATGAATCCGCACTGGAATGATTTATGGGAAGAAGTGAAAATGTAGTAAGGTCAGCATTTGTATCTTTACTCAGGAGATGGCTTCGTCGTTCCTCCTCGCCATGACGAAAATCTTCATCTTAAAATCATTTTTCAACAGTTATGAAATTCATACTTACTTTAACATTTCAGATTTTTATTTGCTCTGCGTTTTCTCAAAAAGCCGAAAATATTATCATCATTACAACCGATGGGCTTCGCTGGCAGGAAGTTTTTGGTGGCATGGACAGCGCCATTGCCAATAACAAAAAATTTAACCAGGATGACAGCGCCGCCATTTTTAAAAAATACTGGGCAGACAATCCATCTGAAAGAAGAAAAAAGCTATTGCCTTTTTACTGGAGTATGATTGAAAAGAACGGGCAGCTTTATGGCAACAGGAAATATGGTAATAAAATAGACATTGTTAACCCGTATTGGTTTTCGTACCCGGGCTATTATGAAATTTTTACGGGATATCCCGACACAGCGATAAACAGTAATGCTTACGAGGCAAACCCACACACCACGCTATTGGAATTTTTAAATAAGCAGCCAAAGTATAAAAACAAGGTTGCAGCATTTGGAGCATGGGATGCATTTGACAGAATACTGAACGAAAAAAGAGGAAGTTTTCCGGTCTATTCCGCCTTTGATGTTATGGGCGGCACGAAACCAACAGAAACCGAAAAAACAATCAATAGGCTATTAAAAGATTCTTACAAACCGTTTGGTGAAGCAGAATGCCTGGATGTATTTACACATTATGGAGCTTTAAATTACCTGCAAACCAAAAAGCCAAAAGTGCTTTATATAGCATACGGAGAAACCGATGAATGGGCGCACAGCGGGCAATACAGGGATTACTTAAATGCGGCCAACATGGTTGATAAATGGATACAAGATATCTGGGATTATATACAATCAGATCCATTCTATAAAAACAAAACAGCCCTGTTTATCACAACCGACCATGGCCGTGGCGATGCAAAAAAAGAAGAGTGGACGAGTCATAACAATAAAATAAAAGACAGTTACCAGATATGGATGGCTGCGATAGGGCCAGGCATAAAAGTAAAGGGAGAAGTAAAGATAAATCAGCAATTGTATCAAAAGCAGTTTGCACAAACAATGGCTGCTATACTTGGTTTAACTTTTATAGCTGAGCATCCAATTGCAGATAAGATTGAACTGAATAAGGATTAATTAATCTTTGAATTTAAGAAACGAAATATCAAAAGAACATTCCAAAGCACAGTGTGCAAAAATTGTAAACTGGGTTGGCAGCAGGCAGCAACGTTTTGATGAAAAGTGTTTTCGATGTCTGTGATGGGCAATCTTGCAAAATATTATCCTGAAATTAAACCAGAATTGAAATTAATTTTAGAAGATCAACTGCCACATCAATCAGCAGGTTTTAAAAGCAGGGCAAAGCAGGTTTTAAAGCAACTGGAAAAATTATAAGGTTCTTTTTTTTAATACAGCTATATCCGACCCCTCGGCTACAAAAACTGAATTTGGCTTTGCAAGTGTCAAATTTGAAAACGCATCTCCATACAATGGTCCAAAATCACAGTCGATCAAATAATTTTTAACCGGAAAAACTTTCCATGGCGGATGCTGCACATTGTATTCGAAAGTTTTTGTTGCATTAAATCTTGAATATCCCCAGTAATGCTCAGCAATAAATGCTGACTCGCTGCCTGAAACCATTGGCTGTGCTGTGTTTCCAACAAGAGCTTCGATCTTGTTCCATCTACGTTGATGTTTCCACTGATAGCTTAAACTAATTTCGGCTGCTGTTTCTATGGTAAGGTGTTTCATACTTTTGGTATCATACTTTTCATGATACACGGTATTTGCAATAAAACTTATTGCGGGTTTTGGAACGATCTCTTTAATAAACACAGTTCCACGCTTCCATGTTCCGTTATCATTGTACCGTACATAAAATCGCAGATTCACTTCTTCAAAATTTACGTGAAAAGGAATTTTAAAACCTAGAATCCGTGTATTCATGAACATAAACCCAACAAGGCTTACATAATTATTTCCATCAAATTGGTCTGGTTCTGTTTTGTTGGGCAGATACGGAATAAGCACAGCCGGATCAACAATATAATTAGCCATGACCAGGTTCTTCCAGGTTGCTGTTAAAAATTTTGAAGCCATTTGTAATTACATTATTTTTTTTCTCGGTAAAACTCTTTAAAAATGAGGCGTAAGTTCTGATCGTACGTAAAATAATTATATAGCCAGTTACTAAATACAAAGAAACGATTCTTTACACCCAAAATCAGCATCAGGTGCAGGCCCATCCATATCATCCAGGCAAAAAAACCACCAAAATGAAGTTTTGGTTTTGGCATATCCACAACCGCCAGGTTACGGCCAAC
>JANOUJ010000028.1:0-6181 GCA_031416815.1 Chitinophagaceae bacterium | reverse complement strand
TTAAATCGGGGGCATTTTTATTTAATCAAAAAAGCCCCGCAAAATTAATTGCTGGGCCTTTTGTTCGCATTCACCTTTAAAGCTATTTGCCACCTCCGCCACCACCGGCTGGCCTTTTTGGCCTCAATGAAGGTTCAATTTCATCTTTCCACTGTTTCATTTGTGCTTCAGTAAAGATCACCTTTAGGCTGGCATCTCTTGCATCAGACAATTCTTTACGTTTAGCCTGCATGGCATCACGGTCTCCGCCATTGGCCCATTGATCCGTCACTTTTTGTTGCCCATTAATGTATTCAGTAATAATAAAATCTGCTTTTGTTTTTGTGGCAGCGTCTAAATTTAAAGGCGCCATTTTTTCAATAGTAAATTTTATTCTTTCCTCAGGTGTCATGCGTTGTCCACCGCCACCTTGTGCATTTACTGCGGTAATGCTGAACATGGCAGCCATTACCACTAAACCCAATTGTTTTTTCATTTTTTATTTTTTTAAAGTTTGGTTACCTAAATTAAACGACTGTAAGTTATAAAACAGTCGCTTATTTTTTTTTAAACTCTTTTTTTTTGTCATCCCCTCCTTTTCTGCTAAAGACGTTTCCAAAAAGTGAATCAAACTTTGGCAGTTGTGCAGGCGTACAAAGCAATCTTACATTTCTCAAATGGTTGAACATTTGTAACTCCATAACCTTTTGAGTAGCCGCCGACTGATTGGCTATAGTATTCATAGCCGAATCGTTGAAATCTGCCGCAACCAATTCCTTGAACTGTTTATCTTTTGGGCTCCGTAAGGTATCCATCATTTTCTTCATATGCTCCTTGTGCCTGTCACTCAGTGTATCATATTGTTGTAACTGTGCAGCATCAAATCCAATTTCCTTTTTTAAAAACCCGGCAATAACCGTTTTTCTATCGGAGTGTTTTTCATGTCTGCTACCATCTTTCTTCAATAAGAAAAAAGAAACGAGTGCAATATTGGCAACCAGTAAGATGCCGATTATAGCAAGAAAAACTTTACTTCTGTTCTGTTTATTTATCATTATGGTGTGTTATCAATATCGTAAATAGTTGCAGCGGTATAAGAAAACTCATCTGTCTGCGTTTGTACGGTTTGCTCGGCTGCTGAATCTGGTGTTTTGTTAAACATTACTACCATTACATTAAGCAGCACGATCAGGCACACACCTGTAAAAGCCACGGCAGGCCTGCTTATAAACCAGCCGGCTTTTTCCCAAACTGATTCTGTTCCTTTGTTCATCCGTGCATTGATACGGGTAAGCAGAAACGGCCTGGGTTCTGCACGTTGTGCATCATCTACACTGCCCAGTGCTTCTTCGATCATTTTATTTATGTTTTCCTGCCTGCTCATATAGCGTATTTTTTGCCCAGCATCATGCGGATTATCCAGAAATATTACTGTTGTAATAATTTTTTAATTCTTTTTTTAAATTTACTTTGGCCCTGCTCATCAACGATTCCACGGCATATAAGGTTGTGTTCATTATTTCTGCAATTTCCTGGTAACTCTGTCCTTCCAGTTTATGCAGTGTAAATGCAATCCGTTGTTTATCCGGTATCTGCTTCAGGGCATTAAACAATTCCTTTGCCCTTTCTTTGTTTTCCATCTTTACACCCGGGTGTTCAAATTCTGCTTGCCTGCCATCCACTTCTTCGTGTCCGTTAAACAAGCTTTGCACAAAACCAAAGCGCTTCTTGCGTTTCGCTTTCTTTTCATGGTCCAGCGCTTTACTTAATGTAATACGGTAGAGCCATGTCGAAATTTTTGAGTCGCCTTTAAAAGTACTTACTGATCTATACACCTGAATAAAAACCTCCTGCGTAACATCATCTGCATCGTCCGCATATTGTACAATACCCAGCGCTGTATTATATACCATTACCTGGTAATCATCAACCAGCTTTTTAAAAGCTGCTTCATCTCCCCGCTGCAGTTGTACAACTAATTCCGGTTGATTCAAAACACTTCATTTTTATCCGGCCCTAAATATAACCAATTAACTAAAACTGCATGTTACCTCCCGGTCCCATACCACCTCTATTAACACCACCTTGATTATTATTTCCAGCTCTGGTTGCTGCAGTACCAAAATTTTTGAGACTGTAAGTAAATGTGAGCATAAAGTATTGCTGCAATACTTTTGTTTGCGTATCTACTATTTCAAAATTGCTAACCGTTCTGGTAATACTTTGATTTTGTTTCAAGAGATCAAACACAGACAATTTTAATTCGCCTGCATTGTTCTTTAAAAATTTTTTACCGATAGCTGCATTCCATAACCAAAAGCTTTGGTTAAGGCCACCAGATAATCCACTATAGGTATTTCCTAAAACATCGTTTTGCACAAACCATCCTTTTTTGCTTAACAGGTTAACCTGTGCACCAATGCTTTGATTAACGTATTTATTATTACTGCTGTTTGCGCTATTGGTTTTTGATTCATTAAAATTAGCGCTGTACGATAAATTAAAATCTACATACTGGCTTATATTGCTTGCAAGTACAACACCGCCGTTGTATACATAATTGTTTGTTTCGGTCTCCTGGTAATTTACCAGTCCGGGCAATTTTGAATAGCTAAATCCGGCATTTAAATTCAATGTTGTTTTTATGAACTTTAATGGCATGCTATAGGTAAAAAATGAACGCAACGTTTTATAACCATCCAGGTTTACCGGCTTGGTCAACTGCGACCCGCCTTTCAATACTATATTTTGTTGTATAACAGAATCTTTATCACGTGACACTATATAAATTGCGTTGGTGATATAGTCACTTGCGGTTTGCAAAAAGAGGTTCGCAAAAAAGCTCCTGCTTGTTTTTGAATTGGTATAAGAATACCGGCCCGATAAAAAATGTGTATATGATTGATCAAGGTCGGGATTACCACTGCTTACTCTCAATGGGTTTGTAAGGTTTACCACATCCTGTAATTGGGTAACCGAAGGAAAATTGGTAGATGCCCGGTAAAACACACGGACATTGGCATTGGGCGATATCTTTTTGCGCCACATGGCATTGGGTAGTATGTTGCTGAATGATTGATCAACAGAGGTTGTTGTTGGAAAAATGCGATCACTTTCCAGTTTGGAATGTTGGAAGCTGACCCCAATAGAAAGTTGGTCGTCCCTGCTTTGATTCAGCCGGTAGCTTATTCCTGCATTATTAGTTGTGATGGTATTATCGAACCGGTTTGAAAGTACAGTGTCGAACTTTGTATATTTCTGCCCATCGTAAGAAAAGGTTTGCTGATCGGCTTTATTCTGTTGCACCGATGGCCTGTATTCAAATTGTAATTGCCCTTTTTTACCTATCGGCTCTGTGTACGAAATATTACCACCAATGGTATAGCCATTGGTATTGTTATTACTCAACCTGTTCTGTAACGAGTCGTAGGCAAATACACCAAGGGTATCAAAATAACGATAGCTGGCATCTACAATATTTTCACCGTCATTTTTTGTAAATGTAGTATTGAAACCTAAGGATAATGAACGTCCTCTTTTTGCGAAAGCATGGCGGAACATGATATTGTTGCGGATATTGTACCCACTTCTGTCTGATAAATTATTACTCCTTGTGTTGCTGATCGAATCGCTTGCTCCTTCATAGTATTGCAATGTAGAAAATGAAGAAGAATTATTTTTTTGAAAACTAATACTCGGAATAATAAAAAGTGAATTGGAAGAATCTATTTTATATTCCAGCCGCATATTGAGACGATGGTTGGTATTTTTAGTAACTGAATTTATTTTTTCAATACTAAACTTGTTCTTATCAGTTATTTGTGTATTGATGAGGCTCTCATTATTATTAGTACTGTTATTGAAAAAATAACTGCCGGACAGTGTTAATTTTTTAGCATAGATATTGCTGAAGTTAATACCTGCCGAATTTGTTTTGCTTATACCGCTCGATTGGCCCACATTAAAATCATTACCACCGCCGCCAAAATTCCCGCCACCGCCACCCGGGCCTCCTCTTCCTCCACCACGGTTACCACCAGCACTACTGGTTACACCCAATAAATCCTGAGATGCAAAATTTTGCTGATTGATATTATTGAAGTTACCCACCAACGAAATGCGCCTGTTGTTCTTAAAAAAACTAACATTACCTCCTGCGGTGTAGCGGCCATCTGTTCCTGCCCCTGCATATATCCTTCCGAACTGTCCGTTCCTGATGCCGGATTTTGTAACAATATTTACTGTTTTTACCGAGTTCCCGTCATCAAACCCTGTTAACTGAGCCTCGTCGCTTAGCCTGTCAAAAACCTGTATCTTATCAATTACGTCTGCCGGCAAATTTTTCAGTGCAGCCGTTGCATCGTCACCAAAAAAATCCTTGCCATCTACGGTTACTTTTCTTATCTGCTCCCCCATTGCCGTTACCGTACCATCTCTGCCAACTGTAATACCTGGTAATTTTTTTATCATGTCCTCGGCTGTTGCATCGGGGTTTACTTTAAACTGGCTGGCGCTAAATTCGGTTGTATCGCCTTTCTGCCTGGCGGGAGCTGCTTTGGCCACAACAGTTACATCGCCTAATTGGGTCGCAACTTTTGCTATACTAAAGCTAAGTGGGGTAATATTACTGGCTTGCAGGTTAACACGCTGCTCAATTTTTTCATATCCGCTAAAGGTTATAAACAGTCTGTAGCCGCCGGTATTAAGATTATTGAACGAAAAGTTTCCGGATTTATCTGTAACCACCAATTTTACTTGTGAAGAATCTCTCCCTGACACCAATTTTACAGTTGCCCCAACAATGGCCGAATTATCGGTTTTGTCGGCAACTTTACCTTTAAGTGTGATATCCTGACTTTTTGCAATAACAGCGCCCAGGCTAAAAATTAATACTAACAGAACCGATCTTAAATTCATAAATTTCCCTTTGTATGCCATATTAGACGACGGCTCCTAAATAAACTGGCGGTGATCTTTAAAAAAGCTTTTAAATTGAATAGGATAGGTTCAAAAATGAGGTTAGCACATATATCATGTCCTATTCTGTTTAGACTCCAAAAGTTAATTTGCTCCCCATATTTGCTTTTTTGAAGTAACTTGCAGCCCTAAAAATAAAACGACGAATTATGGAATATGGCAAATTGGTATCGGTAACCGGCTTACCCGGCTTGTTCGAATTAATGTCTTCAAAAGCTGATGGTGGTGTTGTAAAATCACTGGAAGATAAAAGCACAAAATTTGTAAGCACCAGGATTCATCAGTTCTCTCACCTGGAGAGTATTGAGGTTTTTACCACCAAGGACAATGTAAACCTGGTAGATGTATTTACTGCCATGGCGGCCAGTACAGAAGCATTACCTGCCGATAGCGATGCTGCAGCAGTGAAAAAATATTTTGAAACCGTTTATCCAGATATGGACTTCAGCCGTGTTTATGCCAGCGATATGAAAAAGATGGTGAAATGGTTTGGTGCTTTACTGGCAAATAATGTAGAGATCAAATTATCTGAATTACCAGAGGGCGATACAGCCCAGGAAACTGTAAAGGCAAAACCAACATCAAGCAACAAAGCAGCAGCGGTAAATAATGCCCCGGCAAGGAAGATAAATACACCGAGGAAGATGGCGTAATACAGCCCCTAAACCCCTAAAGGGGAATAAGGCAACAGCTAAATTGATTTAAGATCCTGCCAAACATGCGGCAGGATTTTTGAATTTCACGACTCACATCTCACAACTCACGAACTATGTACACCGCAGATATAAAAAAACTTCCCCGCTATTTTGTTCCCAAAGATTTTACCGTTACCGACTGGCAAAGCCTTGAACCCTTTTTTAAAGATTTGTTAGAAAGGAATATAGACACCAGCGCTGATCTTGAAAAATGGCTCCACGACCAAAGTGAACTGGAAGCCCTGGTTAATGAAGACGCATGCTGGCGGCAGATAAAAATGACCTGTGATACCGAGAACAAACCTTTGGAAGAGGCCTTTACTTTTTTCTGCATGGAAATTCAACCAAAGATCCAACCGTATGCAGATGCGCTGAATAAGAAACTGGTAAATCACCCGCTGGCTAAGCATCTGGACGAAGAAAAGTATTTTACTTACCTGCGCAGCATGCGTAAAAGCATTGAACTTTTTCGTGAAGAAAATATTCCTTTACAGGCAGAACTGTCGGTAATGCAGCAACAGTATGGTGTT
>JANOUJ010000027.1:0-2788 GCA_031416815.1 Chitinophagaceae bacterium | reverse complement strand
CCATTACGACTGGTAATATTGCCCCGATTTTTTCTTAAGTAAGAGTCGCTATTAATAAATGCCTCGAAATCATCTTTTTGTTGTACAATATTGGCAGTATTCACAGCCGCAGAAGAACCATTTGGTGCTGTTGAAATAAATACCATGTTATCCAACTGTGCTCTGGATGTGGGAACATACATCAAATCATTTCCTGTTACACCATCACCAACCATACCACCCGAATAAACATAACTAAAAGGATTGCCTGACTGACCATTATAGGTAAATGTAAAGGTAGTGGCAGCATGGCCTTTTGCATAAGTGAATTTCTTAGATATCAATGCAAATATTCTGTGCCCTAAGTCAAAATCCGAAGTAGATAAACCATAGTTATTTCTTCCAGAAACAGTTTCAATAAAGCTCCAGTTACTCGTGTTTATTGAACTGGTGGCTTCATTTCTTACCATAGAGTTTCCATAAGTGTAGTTTGCATTAAACTGGAAACCATTTTTGATTGTTTTTTCAACCCCTACTGTAAAATTGTAAGAGAAACCTTTTTGCCCGGTGCTGTTTTGAATTAAAATAATATTGCTGTAGGGATTTTGAACGGATGCAGTTGAGCTCCATGGTCTGAAGTTAAACCTTGTTGGTACACCCGTTCCGGTTGAGTTTGCGGTGTTATTAATTTCCCTGGTATCAGGGCCGGTGGCTTTTAAACCTTCATTAGGCTTAATATTTACATTAACCCAATCTACCTCATTAATATTTTTGCTGAAGGTTAGTTCGGTTGTAAATGTCCATCCGCTGCCTAATTTTTTATCTGCTGCTAAAGTGGATCTCCACAAAGCAGGGAGTTTAAAGTTTTTAGCAACAATATTTAAATCACCCTGCGGAACTAGCAGATTTGCCGGTAAGCCAAAATCGGCTTGTGTAAATTGATTATTTACATCTTTTCTAAATGGTAATGGTGTGTTCGTGCCAAATACCCTTACACCTCCATTGTAACCTGGAGCCTGAAGACCGCTAGCATTGTTTGCAACGCTGGTGTTGATCTCACCAACTAAAGTACCTGTATTTTGATAAATACCACCAGGCCATACCAATGGAGTTCTACCTCCAAATATACCTATACCACCTCTTATCACTAATTGCTCATCATCTATTTTAAGTTTAAAGCCAAGTCTTGGTGAAAACATCCATTTTGGGGTAAACTTTTGACCACTTACAGCACCTTGTAAATTGTAAAATGGAGCAATAATGGCCCTGGCGGAATCATTAAAGAAACGATCACCTGGAGGATCAGTTAAAAAAGATGTTTTATCTGCCCTTAATCCCAAAGTCACGGTAAGGTTGTTGTTAACTTTGATATCGTCATTTATGAAAAAACCTAAACGTAAAGATTTAAAGTTAGCTGCCGCATTTGTGTTGTTTGCATCACCACTTTTATTACCTGGATCTACAAGTGAGTAAGCTCTTCTGTATGCACTGGGTGTAGCTCCATTGATGAAGGCCTGTATAGGGCTTAATTGTGGAGTAAAACCATTCGAAGCACTTGGCAATGGACCTAAAGCACTGTAGGTGTAAGCACCATAATTTCTGTTGATAAATAAATTATACGATTTGTTTATATCAATATCGGCACCAATACTAAAAGCATGTTTGCCTGAATAAAATTTTAATACATCATACAGGTTAATAATTCTTTGTTTAAGCAAATTTGAAGAGGAAGAAATTTCTGACCCTATAGTATAGTTGGGGCCACCATTATATGCGGCTATAGAAATACTGGGAAATGGATCGCCGATCACGCCACGGTCGTCGTTAACATCTGTAACAGACGCTCTGAATTTATTATTCACCTTATTGTTGAACTTGCTATTCAACTCTATGTTACCTGAATGTGTTGTAGAGGGAAAAAATTGAGAACCATTTACAAATGCTATTGAACCGGTAGAACCATTATAGCCGCTACGGTTTGGGTTGGTACGTTCCGCTTTAGTGTAACGGTAACTGGCAGTAACTTTATGTTTTGAATTAATATTAAAATCAATACGGCTGTTTATGTTTAGCCTGTCAATTTTATCTTCGTTATTTCTCCAGTCGCCAGCATCATATCCATAAGCTGATTTAACAAAATTAACCAGTTTGTTTACTGAATCTGCAATACTTTCCGGGCCGGTATATGGCTGAGGCCTGTTATCCTGCTGCTTTTCAGCATTCAGAAAAAAGAATGCCCTGTTCTTAATAATTGGGCCACCAATTGTAAAACCATAGGTTTGGTTTTTAAATTTGGGGTATCTAATTCTGGCACTGTCGGGAACCCCGTAAGTAGGTGTTTTGCCTGCCAGTTTTTCATTGCGAAAAATATAGTATACCGATCCATGAAAATTATTAGTACCCGATTTAGTAATGGCGTTAATTGCACCACCGGTAAAGTTACCGACAGCTGCATCAAAAGGAGAAATTTGCACCACTATCTGGTCAATTGCATCAATACTTATTGGAGGAGTACCAGCCTGGCCACCGTTTGTGCCAGAAGCACTTAATCCAAATACATCGTTATTAACGGCTCCATCAATTAAAAAACTATTATACCTGTTATTTTGACCAGCAATAGAGATACTTTGGCCGGAAACTTTGGCCTGAGGTGTAAAACGAATGAAATCAGATAAATTTCTTCCTACAGTTGGTAATATATCCAGCTTTGATCGTCCAATAGTCGTTTCTGATCCGTTTTTGGCTGATGTGTTCTTAGTAGCGGCTACAGTAACCTCAGTTAAACTGGTTGATTTATCAGACAGGGTTG
>JANOUJ010000026.1:0-7829 GCA_031416815.1 Chitinophagaceae bacterium | reverse complement strand
GCTGTTGTTGCCATAATATCACATTTTTTATCCCGATACTTATCGGGAGCGCAAAAGTAGGAATAGTATGGCTAAATGCGAAATTGAGTTTACCTCACCCCCAACTGAGCTCCGCTCGTTCCTTTACAAGGAACTCCTTGTGGAGAGGGGGCTTTAGACCCTGCAATTCAAAACAAGCTTTTTACACTTAACAATCTATTATCAAACAAAGGAATTAGTTTTACTAAAATTTAAGGAAGATGAAGAAAATGGTTTTTACTTTAATTATAAGCTGCCTTGCTTTCAGTGGCTTTGCGCAAATTGACAGCAGCCAACAATATTTCAAATCTCCTTACATACCTGCTTTTAATATCAGGAAAGTACCTGACAGCAGCAGTTTTACAAATACTATGCTGCAAAAAGGCAAACCAACTATTGTTGTTTTTTTCGATCCGGATTGCGACCATTGCCAGGAGGCAACAAAAGGTTTTACTACAAAAATGGACCGGTTTAAAGACGTGCAGATATTAATGGTTACCATTATGCAATTCGATCGTACTAAAAAATTTTATAAGGATTACAAGATTGCCGATTTCCCAAATATTATTGTAACCCGGGATGCGATCTATGACCTTCCTAAGTTTTACAAAGTTCATACTATACCGGATGTTTATGTGTATGATAAAAGTGGCAAATTGATGAAGCACTATAAAAAAGACATTCCGGTTGATGAGATTGCAACATTATTTTAAGCAGACGAATAACCCGGTTATTTTGCAAAGCGTTGGTCCCAAATAACTTCATGCTGCACAAGGATTCTTATGTCATATATACCCTTAGGTAGATGATTAACCGGTATTTTAATTTGCGTGCTTAGAGACGAGTATCTTAGCTTTGAAAACACCTTACCGGTAGGATGTTGAATAATGACATTAATAACACCCTTTATTGTTTCCGCTCCGCGGTAATCAAGATTCAATAGATCTGTAACCGGTACGGGATATATTATCCAGCTATCCGCTACCGAACCAATCATTACAGTAACGATCGTGGGGTAGCCTATTTTCCCGTCTTCATAAATGCATTTCAGGCGATAATGATTCTTCCCTTGAGCCGGGTCTTTATCTTCAACAAAGAAAGGCCTGGATTCATCAGAACGATCAACTTTCTGCGACGTAATATTCTTCCAAATTTTATTGTCGACGCTCCGCTCCGGAATATAGGTTTTTACACCGGGTGTAGTGTGTCGCCATTTTATAACCACTGCTTTTTTACGGCTATTGTAAACGGCCGTAAGATCAGGCAATAAAATATTAGCAAAACTACTGAGCTGAAAACCAATAAGAAAAATTACGTGGAGAGTTTTGATCATCAATATTGAATTTTCAATTAATTGCTAAAACCAAACCAAATCCTCACAGCAAATAGTTAAATCAAAGCCCCTGGGCAAAAGGAGTGTAAATGAACTCTGAAAATCCGTTTTTACTGCATTGGTATTTAATTATCTTTGCCCCGCAATTAAATTTTTATACTTGTCCAAACGGCGTTAAGCCTGGCGGGCCATAAACATTCATACATGAAAATAACCGTAGTAGGAGCCGGAGCCGTAGGCGCTACCTGTGCAGACAATATTGCCCGTAAAGAACTTTGTAATGAATTGGTGATACTTGACATTAAAGAAGGTGTTGCCGAAGGCAAGGCTATGGACCTGATGCAAACCGCTACCCTGCTGGGTTTTGATACCAAAATTACCGGCAGCACCAACGATTATGCTAAAACTGCAGGAACAGATGTGGCTGTAATTACTTCGGGCATTCCCCGTAAGCCCGGCATGACAAGGGAGGAACTGATCGGTATCAATGCCAGTATAGTAAAGTCAGTTACTGAAAATATTTTAAAACATTCTCCTGATGCGATCATTGTGGTGATCAGCAACCCAATGGACACAATGACTTACCTGGCATTAAAGTCAAGTGGCTTACCCAAGAACCGCATCATTGGTATGGGTGGCATTTTAGACAGCAGCCGTTTTAAATATTATTTATCAACCGCTATGGGCTGCACTGCAACTGACCTGCAGGCTGTGGTTGTGGGCGGACATGGAGATACTACTATGATACCAATGGCAAGATTAGCTACTTACCAGGGAACACCTGTTTCAAATTATTTGGATGCTGAAACTTTGAAAAAAGTGGTGGCTGATACGATGGTTGGTGGTGCAACCCTTACCGGTCTGTTGGGCACATCGGCCTGGTATGCACCGGGTGCAGCGGGGGCCGCCCTGGTTGAAGCCATTGTAAGAGATGAGAAAAAAATGTTTCCCTGCTGTGTGTATTTAGAAGGTGAATACGGACAAAATGATATCTGTATCGGCGTACCAGTGGTGATTGGCAGAACCGGTATTGAAAAAATTGTTGATTATAAACTGAATTATGAAGAACAGGCTGCCTTTAATAAAAGCGCAGATGCCGTAAGAAGTATGAATGCCGCACTTGAAAATTTATGATCGCTGTAAGCTGTCTGTCAACGACTAACAGCGGCAAATATGAAGAAAGATTTTGACAGAAAATAGTCAAAAGCCTCGTTATTAAGACGGGGCTTTTTTTTAAATGGCTCCAAAATTGAAGAGATAAAATGTTAACTTGAGGCAGGTGAAATTAGTCAGCAAAATATTTTTGTTCAGTATAGCTTGTATTTTTTCTTATAAGTTATCAAATGCCCAGTTACAGGTAACATCCCAAAGCAACGCACAGGCATTGGTACAAAAACTGCTTGGTGGCGGTGTAACTGTTAGTAATATTTCTTTAAGAGGTCATCCCGATATGACCGGATTATTTAATAATATTAGTGGTACAAGTATAGGAATTGATAGCGGTATTGTTTTAACAAATGGCCGGGCAAAAAGTAATTTGCCTGTTTTCTTTGGAATGGATGGGGATGGTTCAACTCCTGCTTATGTGAACCTTAGCGCCACAGGCGCATTTGCAGACAGACAACATTTTCCATTAAATATATATACAGGTGATGCAAATCTTGCAACACAAATTGGTGTTGACTCAACAGATACCTACGACGCCTGTATTCTCGAATTTGATTTTGTTCCGCTTGGTGATAGTATAAGATTCAAATATGTATTCAGTTCAGAAGAATATCCGGAATTTGCCTGTGATATATTTAATGATGCTTTTGCTTTTTTTATAAGCGGCCCGGGTATTAGTGGATTGCAGAATATTGCTCTCGTACCTGGTACCAGCGCCCCTGTTACAATTGACAATGTTAACGATGTACTTAATTGTGGTCCATATCCACAATTTTATGTAAGCAATAAGACTAACACATTATTTACACATAATGGCCATACAAAAGTTTTTACTGCTACATCACAAGTACTGCCTTGTCAAACTTATCATTTAAAATTAGTAATTGCTGATGTTGGTGATGGATCTTACGACAGCGGCGTTTTCCTTGAAGCAGGCAGCCTTTCTTCCAATACTATCAGCATTCAAAATATTACACAAGTCGATCCTCAGAACAATTATTATCTCGTGGAAGGTTGCAGTGCCGGTTCTTTCAAAATAAAAAGGCCCAATGTTGAAAGCAGTCCACTGGATGTTTCCCTTTCATACGCAGGTACCGCCATCAATGGCGTGGACATGCAGTTGCTTCCCACAACGGTCACCATACCAGCAAACCAAAGTGAAGTTACCGTAAACGTTATACCCACGATCGATAATTTGCCCGAAGGAATTGAACTAATAAAAATATATGCCTTAGCCGGTGGCGGTTGCAGTGCAAACTTACCTACAGATAGTACCATCATACAAATAAGGGATTATGATACATTGGGCATTGTGCCTGATACGGCATTCATCTGCAAAAACACATCCGTACAGTTGACAGCTTATAATGGTTATAGTTTTTACCAGTGGGATGCCAACCCGACATTAAGCAGTCTTACCATTAGAAATCCTGTTGCCACGCCAGTAAATGAATTCACCACTTATTATTGCACATCCACTGAAGGTACTTGTAATGGCAGGGATTCAGCATTTGTTCAGTGGAAAACGCTTAATGTAATTTCAAATACAGGTGTAAACTGTAAAGACGCATCCACGGGCATGATACAGGTTGATGGCGGCCCTGAATGGACAGCACCGGTTGAATATTCTTTTAACAACGGCGCATGGCAAACGGGCAATATATTTTCTAATTTACCGGTTGGCATTTACAAAGTAAAGATCAGGGACGCTACAGGTTGTATAGATAGTCTTGATATTCCTGTCATACAACTTTACCCCGATTTTTTGATAAGCAATACTGTCATTGTAGCCGCCAGTTGTTCCGGCAGTGCGGATGGAAGCGTTACAGTTAATATCGCCGGAGGAAAAAATCCATATCAATATTCGCTGGATGGTGTAAATTTTCAAACCAGCAATGTATTTAACCTGATACCTGGCAATTATACTATTACTGCAAAAGATGATAATAATTGCAGCGCCACTCAAAATGTTTTTGTACCCTTAGATAATATCGTTACGCTTGAGGCGGGCCCCGACCTTACCATTTGCGAAGGAAAAAATGTACAGATAAAAACGATATCGAACGCCAATACATTTGTTTGGTCGCCAGCTGCAACACTCGACAATGGTACATTACAAAGCCCCGTTGCCAACCCGCTAATCTCCACCAAATATTATGTAACAGCCACAACTGGTATTTGTAAAAGGTTTGATTCTGTAACTGTTTTTGTAAATCCTGCACCCATAGCAAATGCCGGCCCCGATGTTTCTATTTGTTTTGGTAGAAATGCTCAACTCAATGGCTCCGGAGGTATTTCGTATTTCTGGTCTCCATCTTCAGCATTAAATAATAACCGGATACAAAATCCGACGACGATTAACCTGCCGGGTACCATTAGTTATTCATTGCATGTAGTTAATGCAAACGGCTGTAATTCTTTAAAGAAAGATGAAGTGGTAATTACCGTAACACGACAGGCGTTAATTAATGCAGGGAGAGACACCGTTTTAGCAGTTGGGCAATCGCTTGGTTTAATTGCAAACGATATAAATGGTGTTGGTTTTATCCAGTATGAATGGTTGCCTTATTATGGATTAAACAACCCGTTAATTTCTACACCGATAACTATACTTGACAGGGATATAACTTATACTGTTACGGCACGTACCGCGATAGGTTGTGTGGCTACTGATCAAATAAAAATACAGGTTTATAAAGGCCCCGATATTTATGTACCCAATGCTTTTACCCCTAACAAAGATTCGAAGAACGATATTTTAAAAGCAATTCCTGTAGGAATTAGAAACTTCAATTATTTCCGTATCTATGATCGTTGGGGCACACTTATTTTTAGCACAACGGACCCTGCAACGGGATGGGATGGCCGCATAAAAGCTGTTGAACAATCAACAGCAACTTATGTTTGGATGGCCGAAGGAATAGATTATACGGGTAAAATCGTGAGGCGGAAAGGTTCGGTTATCATTATAAGATAACGCAGCCTCGTTAATCGTTAATTAGTTGATTCTAATCCGCAAGGGCTTCAATTTTTTAATCCATTTTGCACATTAAGGGACCGACGGATTAACGGATGCCGGGTTAACGTTTCAACTTACTCCATCAGTAACCATTTCTTTATTGATCTTCATTACCAAACCCTGTAATACTTTACCGGGGCCTGATTCTGTAAAATGCGTTGCGCCGTCCGCTATCATGGCTTCCACACTTTGTGTCCAGCGCACAGCGCCTGTTAACTGGTCAATTAAATTATTTTTTATAGCCTCCGGATCGGTTACAGCTTTTGCAACCACGTTCTGATATACCGGGCAGGATGGATCATTAAAATGCGTTGCTTCAATGGCTGCTGCCAGTTCGTCTTTGGCGGGCAACATCAATGGCGAATGAAATGCACCACCCACTGGTAAGATCAATGCCCGTCTTGCACCTGCTGCTTTCATGCGTTCGCAGGCAAGTTCAATACCTTTTATAGAGCCGCTGATAACCAACTGCCCGGGACAGTTATAATTTGCAGCTACCACTACCTCACCGGTCTCTCCCATTACATCCGCACAAATTTCTTCAACTTTATCATCGGCCAACGCTAACACCGCAGCCATCGTTGAGGGATTCATCTGGCAGGCACGCTGCATGGCCTGTGCACGTATGGAAACCAGCATTAAAGCATTTTCAAAACTCAATACATTGTTTGCAACCAGTGCCGAAAACTCTCCCAATGAATGCCCGGCAACCATTCCCGGTTTTGCATCAGGTAAAGTTTTAAAAGCAACTACCGAATGTAAAAAAACTGCAGGTTGTGTTACATTGGTTTGCTTCAGATCTTCCTCCGTCCCATTAAACATAATATCAGATATTCTGAAACCCAAAATTTCATTTGCCTGCTCAAACATTTCCTTTGAAACAGGATCGGAATCGTAAAGTTCTTTTCCCATTCCGCTGAATTGTGATCCTTGTCCGGGGAATATGAATGCATGTTTGTTCATTGTTAATCCGTTAATTGGTTAATTGGTTAATCCGTAAAAGAGCCTATGGTGTTCCAATGTCTTTCACAAAATAATAAATAAAAGAATACTGATTAACAGATGGTACTGTAAAGTTTTGAGGTCCTACGGATTAACTATTTAACGGATTAACCGATTAACATGCATTAATGCAGCTTGGCACTGATCAATTTCACAAACTCACTCCTCGTTTCATTCTTCTCAAACTCTCCCCAAAAGGCAGAAGTAGTGGTTACTGAATTTTGTTTTGAAACACCCCTCATCATCATACACAAATGCGACGCTTCAATAACTACAGCAACCCCAAGAGGATTTAAAGTTTCTTTAATTGAGTTTAATATCTGGTGTGTTAATCTTTCCTGCACTTGCAGCCGGCGGCTATACACATCCACTACCCTGGCAATTTTGCTTAATCCTGTAATAAATCCATTGGGAATATAAGCTACATGGGCCTTTCCGTAAAACGGTAACATGTGGTGCTCACACATGCTGTATAACTCTATATCCTTCACAATGATCATTTCGCTTACATCTTCATGAAATTTAGCGGAGTCTAAAATGGCATTGGCATCAATTCCATATCCCTGCGTAAGAAACTGCATAGCTTTTGCAACACGTTCAGGAGTTTTTTCCAATCCTTCCCTGCCGGCATCTTCGCCCAGTAACTGTAAAGTATTTTTGTAATTTTCAATGAGTCCTGATGTTGTTTTCTCATCATACTCTTCAATTCTTTTATATGCCATTGTTTTACTTTTATTCCTTATAAAGATCTTTAATCAAATTGCCGGGTAATCAACAAAATTTCTTTCAGTTTCATACAGGCGAACCTGCAGATCAAATTTTAATTCGATCTTGCCCCTTAAAATATTATAGATAACGATCGCAATATTCTCTGCACTTGGATTCAGCTCTTTAAATTCTGCAGTATCCTCATTTAGGTTTTTATGATCAAAACGTTCAATAATGTTTTGCTGCACCATATCGCTCAGTACTTTCATATCCATTACATAACCGGTAGCAGGATCAGGGATGCCGGTTACTTTGATCACCAGCTCATAATTATGTCCATGAAAATGTGGATTGTTACATTTACCAAATACACGCTCATTGGTAGCATCATCCCAATCGGGGTTATTAAGCCGGTGGGCTGCATTAAAATGTTCTTTACGGTAAACGGATACTTTGTTCATAATACGTGTTATAACATATAAACATTAAAGTTTGTTCTAAAAATTATCAGGAATGATCAGAACATTTTATGGATGGCTAAAACAGAAGTCTGCTGTTCAAACTCATCGGCTATTGAGGTTA
>JANOUJ010000025.1:0-4685 GCA_031416815.1 Chitinophagaceae bacterium | reverse complement strand
GAAAGTTTTAAAAGCACGCTCGATGAAGTACGTGAGGCTGATGTGCTGCTGCAGGTGGTGGATATGGCTCATCCGCAATACGAAGAGCAATTGAATGTGGTTAATAAAACCCTGGCCGATCTGGGCGTCGGCGAAAAACCTGTAATTACCATTTTCAATAAAATGGACAAATATGACGAAGTTGCATTTGATCAGTGGCTGGAGCCTGCAGTAAAAGTTGAGATCCTGCACGATCTGAAACAACGCTGGCAAAATGAAACCAAGGGCCCCTGTGTGTTTATTTCGGCCACCGAACGCACCAACCTCGATAGCCTGCGCCAAACAATTCTGAATGAAGTAAGAGAAATGTACCGGATACGATACCCATACCGGGCAGAATTCTTTTATTAAAGTATTTAACGGCAAATTAGATCTCCGATGGCAACAATCCCCACCTGGTATAAAATTGCAGCAAGTCTTGCCGAAATTGATTTCAATACCTGCGGGCTTGCCGAAGTAGAAGTATCTGGTAAAATTATATGCCTTGCCAAATACAATGACCAGGTTTTTGCCTGCACCCAAAAATGCCCCCATGCCGGTGGAATACTTGCTGAAGGCCATATTGATGCGCTTGGAAACCTCATTTGTCCCCTGCACAAATACAAATTCAGCCTGAAAAGTGGCAGAAACATCAGCGGCGAAGGCTACTATTTAAAAACCTTTGATATAGAAGAAAATGACAATGGCGTTTTTGTGCGCCTGGATGATGCTCTCCATTAAGTATGTAGTTTTAAAACATTTGTGCAAAGGAAATTTATATTTTAACTTAAATCAGTGTTTAAACAAGCAATTATTTGTGTTGTGAGAAAAAATTATAACTGTTAAAATATTCCTAAGGAAAAGTTTTTTGTTACAGAAAAAGAAATATCTTCCATAATTGTTCGCAAAAGCGATCAGCCAAACTATTAAACTCAGCTTATGAAGAAAGTATACATCCTGTTGCTTACTGTTTTGTTTGCAGCCTTCACCAACGCACAAACAACGCTAATTAGCCCGACTGGCGATGGCGGATTTGAAAACGGAGCAACCTTTGCGGCCAACGGATGGACTGTAGTGAACGGCGCAACCAACCAATGGTTTGTGGGTTCTGTGGCCGTAGCTTCTGCAGGAACAAACTCAGGGTATATATCCAATAATGCCACTGGCACAACATATAATTATCTTAATACTGCTGCGTCAACAGTTCATTTTTACAGAGATATTACTTTTCCAGCCGGTGAGACCAATATTGCGTTAACATTCAGATGGAAGTGCCAGGGTGAAGGAAGTTATGACTATGTTACCGTTTATTCCATGCCAACCTCAGTTACCCCAACTGTAAATAACCCGGCCGGAGCTTTTCAAAGCTGGTTGAATATACCCACATCTTATGCGGGTGCCGTAGTACATGCTGTACCACCTAACCTGAATCTGCAGGCAACTTATCAAACACAAACGATTTGTTTACCATCTTCATATGCCGGAACAACGAGGAGACTGGTGTTTATGTTTTCAAATGATCCGTCAGCAGGTACCCAACCCCCGGGTTCAATAGATGAAATATCACTTGTTACCAGCTTGCCACCAACTGCTCCTGCCAATTCTGCAACAAGTTTGGGATTAACTGCCCTTTCCACTACGCAGATCAATGGAACTTTTACAGCGGCTGCGGGTGCTCCAGATGGGTACCTAGTAGTGAGATATCCTACGGGCGCTTCACCAACCAATCCAGTAAATGGCACAACCTATTTAGCTGGCAATACACTTGGAACTGGTACAGTGGTATCATCGGGTGCCCTTACTACATTTAGCGCTGCAGGCCTTAGCCCAAGTACTACTTACGATTTTTATGTGTATTCTTATAATAGTGCGCCTTGTGCAAGTGGTCCGCTTTATAAAACAACCGCCCCGCTAATTGGTACTCAATCTACAAATACACCTGCTAACATTATATCAACTCCTTCGGGGGGACTTTGGAGTTCAACAACAACCTGGGTAGGGGGTATAGTACCAGACGCCGGAAATAACGCCACCATTGTAGATGGCGCTACAGTAACAATTGATATAAGCCCTAACATCACAAACTTAACAGTGGGGGGTGGTACTTCAGGCATATTGGAATACGAACAAACTACTGCAAGAACTTTAACCGTAGGTGGAAATGTGATTATTAATTCGGGGGCTACATTCCGTTCAAATACAGCAGGGACAGTTACAACACATGCTTTACCTGTTGCCGGCAATTTAACTAATAATGGAACGATAGACTTTAGTACGAATGCAGGTACTGCAGGAGCTCTCATAACGTTTACGGGAGCAACGGACGCCAGTTTTGACTGTAGCGGGGCTACGCTTACCGACCTGCAGCAAACCAGTGGTGTTACCTTAAATAAAGGAACCAGCAATGCAACGCTTTTGAATTTTATACCAGGAGCCAGTGGAACACATACCGTTTTGGGTGCAAATACTGTGGGATTTCTTACTATAACTAATGGAACTTTTAAAATTATCGGCACAAATACATTTACCAATCCAATATTTAATGCAGTAGGTTATACAATACCAGGTACTGGTGGTATTTGGTTGAGTAATACAAACGCCACAATTGCAGGGCTTACAGGGTCACCCAGTATGTCTGGTTTACTTAGAATGACTGCGGGAACTTATAATGTAGGTACCGCAGCTGGCAATTCAATGAGTGGAGCAACCACTTCAACCTTTATAATTGAAGGGGGCACCATGAATTTTGCCAGCCGGTTACTGATTACATCGGCTGCCCCTTGTTCTTTTACCATGTCAAATGGTGTTATAAATGTTAATACTGTTGGTAATACTTCATCGGCATCACCTAGTTTTGGTTTCACAAGTGCCTCTTCATTGTTTACAATGAGCGGTGGTACCATTAATCTTGTACAGGCGACAACAACAGGAGCTACATTGCAGGATTACCAGGTATCTTCAATACCAAATATATCAGGCGGTACTTTAAACATAGGAACAGCAGCAACCGCGACTAATTTTATTTTCAGGATACAGGGTGCTACGCCGACTATTGTTGTAGATAATACAACAAATGCCAAAACAGCCACCTTATCAAGTACCACAATAGTTTATGGCGATCTTACAATTACAACTGGTGCTTCATGGAACCATAACGCTACCACAGGGTTTACAGCACAGGTACATGGAAATGTTGTAAACAATGGTTCTATTGTCGGTACGGCAGCCAGTTCCCGTTTTGATTTTATATCTGTAACTAATACCCCCAGAACTTATTCCGGCGCCGGAACATTTGGTACGGCGGCTGTGCCTTTTGCGGGTGTTGGCGTAAGTCTTCAAAATACCGGTAATGTAACCCTCAATTCACCCATAATATCTAATCGTTATAACCTTTTCAGGGGTACATTTATAAACAGTAATCAACTAACTATCGGAGCTCCGGGTAATGCATTGCAGCTTGTTATACAAAGAGGGGGCACCGCCGGGTTTCCTGCTGGATCATTTGATGTGGTGCCAACGTTTAATGTGGGTACGGGCACGCTGATATTGGTTTATGCACCTGCAGCAACGATGACCACAACAAGTGTGGAGATTCCTTCCACACGTACTGTAAACCAAATGCAAGTGGGTAATCTAAACGGAACGACCCTTGCCGGAGGCCCTTTGAATATTTCAACAACCCTCCTGTTTTTTGGAGGTAACCTGTTCACTAACGCTGCGAATTTGCCTACCGTTACAAATTCGGCTACTACCGGTGTTTCTGGATTCACTGCCGGATCTTATGTTGTTGGACCTCTTGCCCGTGTATTTGCTGCGAGCCTGGCAGGTGCAAGCACTTATGATTTTCCGGTAGGGACTGCCACAACTTTTAATAATATTCAGATGCAGCCAACCACAACCGCATCGGCAAGTTTAGCTGAAGCGCAGTGGCAGGCATTTACAGGACCCAGTGGAGGTACACCCGATGGAGCTACCATCACTTCGCTTGACCCGGTGAAATACTGGTCAGGACAATTAAATGCAAACGCAGGAAGTTTTACGAGCACGGTTTACAGAATTACTGATGCCGGTTTCTCTGCCAATTCAAGAATGGCGCAATCAGCAACACAAACAGGTGTTTATGCTGCTATTTCGCCGGCACCGGTAGCCAGTGTACTCACTTCAACAGCCCAGACTACGTTGAATTTTATTCAGATCGGATCTATAGGAACAACCATTTCCGGAGTAAAAACCGTCTGCGCATCCGGTTGCGATTATACTTCTTTAACTGCCGCAGGCGGTGCCTTTGCAGATATTAACAGCAAAATAGTGAGTGGTAATATCACCCTTCAGATAGCTGGTGATATTACGATTGAGGATGGCACGAATTTGCTCAATGAATTTACATCGCCCCATACCATTTTAATTAAACCTACCGGTGCTCCACGGACTCTTTCAGGCACGGCTGCGGCCGGATTAATAACACTTAATGGCGCCGACAGGGTAACCATTGATGGTTCATTAGGTAGTACAGCTAATACAGTATGTCCGGTACTATCTGCAAGCCGCGATCTTACTATTACCAATACTAACACAGGAAGTAGCTCTGCAGTTGTTTGGATACAGACCGCTACACTGGGGCCTAATTCAGCTCAAAACAATACGGTGATGAATTGCAATATTGTTGG
>JANOUJ010000024.1:0-15051 GCA_031416815.1 Chitinophagaceae bacterium | reverse complement strand
TAAAGGCTATTGAATCTGAACTAATCGCACCTAAAGCCAATGAGTATGGACTTGCAGATAAAGCTGCAGCATGGTCTTTACTGGCCCGCATTTATTTAAATGCTGAAGTATTTACCGGAACTGCAAAATATACCGATGCCGTTACTTATGCTAAAAAAGTAATTGCCGAGCCGTATTCTTTGATTTCAGATTATCGGTGGTTGATGCTTGCAGATAACCAGCAAAATACAAGTGAGTTTATCTTGACCATCAATTTTGACGGAACAAGAACCAGGAATTGGGGAGGCACAACGTTTTTAACGCATGCATCTATCGGCGGTAGTATGAATGCAGCTGCTTATGGCACTGATGGCGGATGGGGCGGAATCAGAACAACGAGCGCATTTGTGGGTAAATTTGCTGATAATTCGGGTAATACCGATAGAAGGGCCCAGTTTTACAGCAGTGGACAGAATCTTGCTATAAACAGTCAAACAACTTTTACAGATGGATGGGCCATTACAAAATACAGGAACCTAAGCCGAACAGGGGTTCCGGGATCTTCACTTACATGGATGGATATAGATTTCCCTATTTTCCGTTTGGCAGAAATGTATTTTATTTATGCTGAATCAGTTTTAAGAGGTGGTACCGGCGGTGATGCAACCACAGCTTTAAATTATATGAATATAATAAGAACCAGGGCATATGGTAATGCAACAGGCAACATTACTGCAGGCCAGTTAAATCTTGCGTATATACTTGATGAAAGAGCAAGAGAATTATACTGGGAAGGTTTTCGCAGAACAGATCTGGTTAGATACGGACAATTTACAACTGCTGCTTATTTGTGGCCATGGAAAGGTGGTGTAAGCGGTGGAACTGCAGTATCTGCTAATCGCAATATATATCCTATACCGGCAGATGATATTGTTGCAAATCCTAACCTGGTGCAAAACCCCGGCTATTAATTAAAAATAAAAATTATTATTTATGAAAAATATATTTAAACTCCTGTTCGGCGCCTTGCTGGTAACAACCGTTTTCTCAGCTTGCGAAAAGGATGAAAATAAGATCAGTTTCGAAAGTGGCACTGCGCCTGTTTTAACCGCAAATAAAACAACCATACCGTTATCGTATTTAAACAGGGCCAATGAGGCAGTAACATTTATGTGGACAAATCCTGAGTATAAATTTACAACGGGCATAAGCTCTCAGAATGTTAATTATCAGCTTGATATTGATAATGACGGAACAAATTTCAGCGCTCCTAAAAAGTCCTATGGCATAAGCCAGGATTTGAGCAGAACTTTTACCCAGGATGAATTCAATGATGTTTTGTTAAACAAATTATTGCTGGCACCTGGCGTACCTGCTACAATTCAGGTAAGGGTAAAGTCGTACCTGGCAACAAATTCGTTAACATTAAATTCTAATGTAATGAAGTTTACCGTAACACCATACGCCATACCTCCAAAGGTTACACCACCTGCCGATCTTTTTATTGTTGGTAATGCAACACCGGGCGATTGGAATAATCCGGTGCCGGTGCCTTCACAAAAATTCACAAAAATATCTCCAACATTGTTTGAAATAACAATACCCATAAATGCGAACAACAGTTATCTTTTTTTACCGGTTAACGGAAGCTGGGCTGCTAAATTTGGTTACGCAGGGGCAAATAATGCTAATAATGTAAATGGCGATGATTTCAGGGATAATGGTGGAGATATGAAGGCGCCTCCTGTAGGAGGAAATTATAAAATTCAGGTAGATTTTCAAAGAGGTGTTTTTACCTTAACTAAATTGTAAATTTTTTAAAATTGTATTTATGAAATATTTTTCAAAATTATTAATGGGGCTTGCTGTAATGGCTCTTACTTTTACAGCCTGTGATAAGGTAGATGATCTGCCTTTTTACAACAATGGTGCAGCTTCGGTATTATCCAGTTCGTCCCTTACGTTCAATTCAACAGCTGCAGATTCAAATAAAGTTGCTCTAACACTCTCCTGGACCAATCCAAAATACGCCAGTGATTCAGCTGCATTTAAATACATTGTACAAATTGACAGTTCCGGCAGGAATTTTTCCAAAGCTGTTTCAAAAACCGTAATCGGTGGTTTAAATACAAGTTTCCTCGCAAAAGAGATCAATGCCATCTTACTTGGTTTTGGCTTTGCTTTTAATACACCGTACGATATTGATGTACGTTTACTTTCCTCTTATGGAAATAACAATGAACAGTATAAATCAAATGTTATAAAAATAAAAGCTACACCTTATGTAACTCCACCCAAAGTAACGCCTCCGGCTTCAGGTAAATTATTTTTAGTGGGCGATGCAAGCCAGGGTGGCTGGAACAATCCTGTGCCGGTTCCAACCCAGGAATTTGCAAAGATTGATTCTGTAACATGGGGTGGCGTATTTAATATGAACGGAAATGCCGAATACCTGATCTTACCTGTTAATGGAGACTGGTCAAACAAGTTTTCAGTTGCAAACAAAACGCTGGCTGGGTTAAGAACCGGGGGTGATTTTGGTTATAATTTCAATGATAACTTTCCCGGCCCATTAGCCGCAGGTATGTATACAATTATTCTGAATTTCCAAACCGGTAAATTCACTGTAACTCCATTTACCGGTACTTTACCAACCAATTTATTTATTGTTGGAGATGCAACTGCAGGTGGTTGGAATAATCCTGTACCTGTGCCTTCTCAGCAATTAACCAGGTTGAATTCCGCTGTTTGGGAGATCAATATGGCCTTTGTTGGAAGTAAGGAATATTTACTGTTGCCAGTTAACGGTGATTGGTCAAATAAATATGCGGTAGCCAATAAAGCTGCTGCAGGAGCAAGAGTAAGCGGTCCTTTTGGATATAATTTAAATGATAATTTTCCTGGCCCGGTTAATAATGGCACTTATAAATTATCGGTGAATTTTGCCACAGGATTATATAGAGTGACACCATAAATCTTTCTCAATTATTTAAACCGTCAGTTTATTTACTGGCGGTTTTTTTTTGCGTACAGGTTCTTGCCAATTGTATTTTTTGATACCCTGTTGTTATCACTTAAGTTTTGAAATAAATTGTTACCTGACAGAAAATTTATAGGAAGTTGTCTGCCTGTATTTTTCTCCCGGTCTTAAAATGGTGTTGGGAAACGAAGGCTCATTGGGGCTATTGGGGTAATGCTGTGCTTCGAGGCACAGCCCCGCATATTGAATAAAAGGAGATTTGGCATTGTTAGTTTCATTATCACAATGAAGTGCATTGCCCGAATAGAACTGCACAGCGGGCTCTGTGGTAAACATTTCCATAAACCGCCCGCTGGTAGGATCATATAATTCGGCAGCTTTATTATTGTTGTGATTCAATATCATGTTATGATCGTAGCCTCCGGCGATCTTAATGTCCCGGCCTACGGTTTTAGCAATCCTAAAATCGAAAGCAGTATTTTCTAAATTAACCAACTCACCCGTGGGAACTAAATTTTCATCTATTTCAGTATACTGGCTGGCAAAGATGGCCAACTCATGATTTAGTATTGTAGGTTCTATTCCTGCTGACAAATTAAAATAACAATGGTTGGTTAAATTGACCGGTGTAGCTTGATCTGTTTGGGCGGTATAATCCAGTATCAATTCATTGTCGGCAGTTAGCCTGTAAACCATTTCAATATTTAGATTACCTGGAAAACCTTCTTCGCCATCTCTGCTTAGATACGTGAGTTTTAAACTACTGCCATTATCCTGTTCTTCGATGTTCCACCAAACTTTGTCAAAACCATTAATGCCTCCATGTAAACAGAAATGTTTGTGGTTGCTTTTAAGTAGATATGAGTTTCCATCCAAGGTAAATGATGAATTGGCAATGCGGTTGGCATAACGGCCAACAGTACATCCCTGGTATTGATGCCCATTCTGTATATAACCATCAAGCGAATCAAATCCAAGTATTACATTCCCGGATTGTTTGTGTTTATCAGGAGTAATAATTTGAGTGATAGTAGCTCCATAATTGATAACCGTAACCTGCATACCATTTTCATTGCTGATGATATATGCGGTAACCGGTTTGTTTTCAAAATGTCCAAATGGTTTCTTTGTAATATTCATTATCATTTGGCAGATCTGTTTTAATTTAAATTGAAGTAAAGCATATTTTAATGACTACATTTTTGCAGTGCCATTTTCAATTGAAACGGTGTATACCGATAATGTAAGACCAGTTTCCTTTTGGTATGCGACACTGATCTCTTCAACCAGTTTTTCCACCGCATTTTCTTTTATCAAATTGATGGTGCAGCCTCCAAAGCCACCACCCACCATCCTGGCTCCTGCTACATCCTCATTTTCTTTTACAAAATGAACTAAAAAATCAAGTTCTTTACAACTTACTTCATAATCGTATTGTAATCCCCGATGGGTTTCAAACATTTTTTTTCCAAGTGCCTTAAAATCGCCGTTTTTCAGGTCATCGCAGGCGCCCAGTAATCTTTGATTTTCCTCTATTACATATTTACACCTTTTGAAGATCAACGGGTCAACGCCTTTCACATAATCTTTCAACATTTCCATGCTTACATCTCTTAAACTTTTTACACTTGGCTGATTATGCACAATTATAGAAACGCCATCTTCGCATTGTTTTCTCCTTGTATTATATTCAGATGATGCCAGGTTGTGCTTTACATTGGTATTGAACAAAACGATCTTATAACCAGCGAGGTTAACAGGAACATATTCATATTGAAGTGAACGGCAATCCAGTTTTATGGCATGATCTTTTTTACCAAACATGCTTGCAAACTGATCCATAATCCCGCAGTTAACGCCTGCAAAAACATGCTCTGCTTTTTGTGCAAGCGGAACCATCTGCATCCTGCTCAAACCCAATTCAAAAATTTCGTTCAATGCAAAAACTACTGAACATTCCACAGCAGCAGAGGAGGAGAGACCGGCGCCAATGGGAATATCGCCGTCAACCACCAGGTTAAAGCCACCAACGGGATGGCCCTTCTTTTGCAATTGATCAACCACCCCTAAAATATAATTTGGCCATTGGATGGAAGCAGGTTTTATATTTTCAGTATCTGTTTCAAAGCTTTCGTTAAAATCACCGGCGTATAGCTTTACCAGGTTGTCCGTTCTTTTTGTAATTGCAACATAAATACATTTATCAATGGCTGCCGGTAAAACAAAACCTTCATTATAATCTGTGTGTTCGCCCAGTATATTAATTCGCCCCGGAGAGCGGAAAATGGAAGGTTCGGATCCAAATTTTTCTGTAAAAAGTAATTTTAGTTTATCTATCATGCCAGGTAAGTCAAAATTCAAAAATCAAAAGTCAAAAGGTGATTAAGGTTTCTATCGTTTACTCAGATATTTTTTACTGATCTCATCATATATCAGCAGTAGTTCATTTGCTTTACCATCTTTATCAAAAAAGCGTTCCCAGGTGCTCAATGGCTCCCAGATACAAGTTCCCTTTCCCCGGCCATTGGCTACATTGAATGATAATTCATTCACTTCTTTTTTCAGATGTGAATATTCTACAACGATCACATCTTTATTATACCTCCATGAAAGATCATCCAGGTTATATTCCAGGTCTGCCAACGTATTATGCCATTTAGGATAATACGACAAACCTATTACATCAAAAGGAATGCCGCGGTTGACCATGTTATCAATAAAGAATTTGCTTTCGTCATTTTGTCCACCCAATGCAATATGCAACATAATACTTGTTGAAGGCGAAACAGCTTTCACGCCTTGTATGCCGGCAAAAAATAATTGAGCAAGGCTGTCAAAATTATTTACACTTCCGTGCGGCCATATTATGCCATGATTTATCTCGTTGCCAACCTGTACCATGTCTGGGGAAGTGCCCTGGTCTTTTAATGCCTGCATTACCATTCTGGTGTAATCATACACAGCCTGTTTTAATTGGCTGATTGATTTTCCCCGCCATGCTTTGGGCATCCATTGCTGTTGCGGATCGGCCCAGTAATCACTGTAATGAAAATCAAGTAATAATTTCATACCGGCAGCTTTTGTTCTTTTAGCCATTTGCATGGTATGTTGCAGATCGCAAAATCCTTTTTGTGGGGAGTAGCCACTGTCACGGGCAGGATCATTAAAAATGCGAAGCCGCACATAATTCAACCCATGGTCTTTTAAAATATTGATGGCGTCTTTTTCTTTTCCATCAAGGTCGTAAAATTTCATGCCTTTGTTTTCCAGTTCAGGTAGAAATGAAATATCCGCACCCAACATCTTGTCAATTGGCGTTGCTTTGAATGGAAGTACCGGAAAAGTGTTGTTCGACAATCTAACATCGGTTACAGGAGAATTTTTAATCGTCATGATATCAGTGGCACCGGTCCACAAACTATCAGCCTTTGCTTCAAAATGTATCATGGAAGGGGTGGTGCCTGATTGTAATATCACCTGGCATTTTCCATTGAATAAATGACGCTGTGCTGTTGTATCAAAATATTTATCCTGCTCATGGCTGCTTGGGTCGCCATTGCCAACACCAATTATTTTTCCATCTCCTTTTAAGGAAAAACGAATGAGATTATTTGCATCGGGTACTTCCCGACCCTCCCTGTCAATAACACTAATGTTAATTACCGTGGCATCTTTTCCATCACCCAGCATGGTTGTTTTGTAAGGACTGATAACAACTTCAGCAGGTTTGCCGGTTGTTTCAATTTTGGTTTGAAGTTTTTTGCCTTTCTTAAATGCAATGGCCTCCAATGTGCCAGGCGCATAATTTACAAGCCAATTTAAATGGCTGTTACGGGGCATATCTTTTTTACCTAAACTTTTTCCGTTTAAAAATAATTCTACATTATCTGCATTGCTGTTTACCCAAACTTCAATGGGTTGGCCCTCTTTGCCAGGCCAATTCCAATGCGGAGATATGTGCAATACATCTTTATCGGTCCACCAGGATTGATAGTAGTAATAAATATTTTTTGGAAAGCCGCATATATCCATAATGCCAAAATGAGAATTTATATTGGGCCATTGAAACGGTGTAGGCTCTCCACGATAATCAAACCCCGTCCACACAAAACCTCCCAGCCAATAATCATTTGGTTCCGCAAGCTTCCACCAGGTTTCGGCCGTACTCGCCCACCACGGCGCTGTAATATCCTGGTCAGGTAAATAAGCTTTTATCGAATCCTTTTCATACTGCCCACGTGTGGTAACCGTACTTCCCATCTCGGTGCCGATGATTGGTTGGTTGGGATGATCCTTGTGATAATCTGCAACAGCAAACTGTCGGTAATTAAAACTCCTTACCGGTATAACTTCATTAATTCCGTTGTACACGTTGGCCACATCTGCCGCATATGTACTTACACGTGTGGGGTCAAGTTCTTTTTGTTTGGTAAGCAGCGATTGAGCTATAAGTCTTCCAGTACTTGTTGTATGCACCCAGCCTTCTTCATTGCCTATCGACCACATAAATACCGAGGCACGGCTTCTGTCACGCTTTATCAACCATTCAAAATCCTGCATGTATTGGGGGCTGCTGTTGAGCAACCGGTTCTCATCCATCACCAGCATACCCAGGCTGTCACAGGCATCCAGCAATTCTTTTGTTGGTGGATTGTGACTGGCACGGTAGGCATTGGAACCCATCTGTTTTAATAAAAAAATACGGTAGTACTGCAAATAATCGGGTAGGGCACTGCCAACGCCTGCATGATCCTGGTGATTGTTGGTGCCTTTCAATTTTGTGTATTTCCCATTCAGAAAAACGCCTTTGTTTGTAACGTTGATAGTTCTGATGCCAAAGCGGATCTTATCAGTATCAATTATTTTTCCTGCTGATCGTACAATTGGAATAACACGGTATAGATAAGGATCTTCCAAAGACCACAATCTGGGGTTGGTAATTTTTACAGATTGCTTTATTGTTGTTTTTTCATTGATTGACAGTGAAACCGGTTTTGATATTGATTCCCCAATTTTTTGTCCGTCCCTATTGGTTATGATGGCCGATACAGAAATATTTGCAGTGCTGTAAGATTCGTTCTGTACGGTAGTTTCTACATAAACAGTCGCTATATTTTTTTGTACATCTGTGTAAACAAATACCGGGTTTTCGTCAAGGTGCACCTGGTTATATAGGTTCAACCATACATGGCGGTAGATGCCGGCCCCTTCATAAAACCAGCCCTCATATTGTGTTGCATCAACCCTCACAACAAGTGTATTTTCTTTTCCGTAGTTAAGGTAGTTGCTGATATCATACGATGCGCCAACATAACCGCTTTTATTGTTGCCCAGATAAAAACCATTCACCCAAAAGCTGGCATCTCTAAAAACTCCATCAAATTGAATTTGAAAACGTTGACCGGAATCGGACCGGGGTACTGTAAATTTTTTTCTGTACCATCCAATACTCGTTTCGGGGTAATCTCCACCCACGGGTTTATAACCATGCGACTGAACATCAAAACTTTTTGAATTGGCAAAAGGTAATTCTACAGCCCAATCATGCGGCAACGAAAGTTTGCGCCAACTACTGTCATTGAATTTTGGATCAACGGCTGTTTTTTGGGCAGCACCTGTTTTGGAAAATATGGTTGCAATGCTGTAATTGAAGTCTTTCGCCGGATCATTGGCATTGCCGAATGCAAATTTCCAGTCGTCATCAATATTTATTCTTTTACGTTGCTGTGCCGAAGCAGTTGATACAAGAAAAAAAAATGCTGCAACAAAAATGTAAGGAATATTCTTTAAGGCCATAATTCAATTATTTAATCAATTAAAGGCATTTAATGCAACGGGCGGTTTACTTGAATTATCAATTATGCCAAGTGTATAGCCTTTCCAATTATTATAGTCCGGTAAAAACATCAGTAATATAAAAGGCGCAATTTACAAATTCACGAGGATGGCGTTAAACAAAAATGGCCCAGTATCACACTTTAAATTATCATTAAAAACTGATAATACAGTCTTTTGTTGATTTCTTTTTTAATATTCTCGGGCAAGTGTATAATATACACATTAATTTGTAAATTTACTTCCTAAACCGATCGTTATGCATTTTAAAAAGATCATTTTTACTATTATTCTTATCATTTCTTCGACTGTAAGTTTTGCGCAGGCAAAAACAACTGTAAGATCTCCGAACAGAAATATAGAGTTGAATTTTTGGGTGAATGATAAAGGTGCAGCGATGTATTCAGTTACTTATAAGAACAAAGAAGTGATCCTTCCATCAGCGATGGGGTTTGAATTAAAGCAAACCATGAGCAATGAAGCATTGCCATCTTTGAAAGATAACCTGGTAATTATATCATCTGTGCAAACAAGCGCAGATACTAAATGGAAACCCGTTTGGGGCGATGTGAAAGAGATCAGGGAAAATTATAGTCAACTTAAAATAAACTTGTCGCAGAAGGGTGATAAAGCCATTAATTTCAATATTATTTTTAAAGTATTTGATGATGGTGTTGGCTTCAGGTATGAATTTCCTCAACAGAAAAACCTGGGCCACTTTATTGTATCCAAGGAAAAAACAGAATTTTACTTAACAGGCGATCATAAAACATTCTGGCTTCCGGGTGATTATGATAGCAATGAATTCAATCCCAATGTTACAAAACTAAGTGAGGTAAATGCAGAAGACCCTAAATATGCCGCCAATATTTTTGCTCACCAGTTTTTTGATAAGGATGCAGTGCAAACGCCATTGATGCTTAAAACAAACGATGGACTGTATATCAATATTCACGAAGCAGCTTTGGTAAACTATCCGGCCATGAACCTGCATATTGATAAATCTAATTTTAATTTAACCTCGGTTCTTGTACCGGATGCGTTAGGCAACAAAGCCTATTTACAGGCTCCTGCAAAAACACCGTGGCGTACTATTATTGTTTCAGATAAAGCAACTGATATTTTAGCTTCCCATACAATTCTTAATCTAAATGATCCTTCTGTAATTAAAGATCCTTCCTGGATAAAACCAACAAAGTATATTGGCGTTTGGTGGGAGATGCATGTGGGCAAAGCCAGTTGGGACAGTGCAAGCGGCAAACACGGCGCTACTACGGCCAATGTAAAACGTTATATCGACTTTGCTGCTAAGCATGGATTCGCAGGCGTTCTGGTTGAGGGCTGGAATGTAGGTTGGGAAGACTGGTTTGGCCAGTACAAGGAAAATGTCTTTGACTTTGTAACACCTTACGGCGATTTTGATGTAAAGGGGTTACGAAAATATGCGGCATCAAAAAAAGTAAAACTTATCATGCATCATGAAACTTCCGCATCGGTAACAAATTACGAACGACAAATGGATACAGCATACCGTTTTATGAAAGCCAATGGCTATGATGCGGTAAAGACCGGCTATGTAGGACATATTATACCCCGGGGAGAACACCACGACGGGCAATGGATGATAAACCATTATGTACGGGTTGCGCAAAAAACGGCGTCGTATAAGATCATGCTGGATGCTCATGAACCGGTAAGGCCAACAGGTTTGCACCGCACTTATCCAAACTGGCTGGCATGCGAAGCAGCAAGAGGCATGGAGTTTAATGCATGGAGCGAAGGCAACAGGCCAAACCATGATGTTATCTTGCCTTTTACCCGTTTTATGGGAGGACCGATGGATTATACACCAGGTATCTTTCAGCTTGAATTAAATTACTGGGACAAAAATAAAAAAGAAACCATCCATACTACTTTGGCAAAACAACTGGCATTGTATGTAACTATCTGCAGTCCGCTGCAAATGGCTGCTGATCTGCCGGAGGCCTATGAAAAAAAGCTGGATGCTTTTCAATTCATCAAAGACGTGGCGGTTGATTGGGACGACAGTAAATATCTTGAAGCGGAACCTGGCGAATATTTAACGGTTGCCCGAAAAGCAAAAGGAAGTAATAACTGGTTTGTTGGTTCCATCACAAATGAAAACAGCCGCAGTACCAATGTGAACCTTGATTTTTTAGACGTAGGGAAAAAATACACCGCCATTATTTATGCTGATGCCGCAGATGCTGACTACCAGAAAAATCCTGCGGCATATATTATCAGCAAACAGGTGGTTGACAGTAAATCTGTTTTAACCCTGAAACTGGCTCCTGGCGGGGGGTGTGCCATCAGCATAATGCCCGTGAAATAATTAACACCGTTGGTAAAATACCAAATGCCCTGCAAATAAAACTGAAGGGCATTTGTTTAACTTCGCTTGCAATAAATATCTGAACCTTCAACCGGTTTAATATCTTCTATATCTATATTATTTGAACTTCTTTTGCTTCCCCACCTAAATATCCTTTCAAAAAAAGGCAGCAGCCTGTTGTTTTTTATCATGCTCAAAAAATAAACTTCGTGTTCTTTTTCTTTTATACCCATGTCATATAGTACCGCATCATGATCCCTAATACCCAGCCTATTAAAAAACTGTTTCATCCTGAAATATTCACATACATTCCCGCTCTCTAAGCTACCGGCAAAATAAAAGGGCATGAACCAGCCGATAATGTAACAACTGTAGGAGATCGTTTTGCCAACAACATGAAACCGGAACTCATACCATTTCGAAACCGGGATATCATATTGATTCATTATTTGCAACACTTCGCTGCGGTGATTCCACTCATCCAGTTCAATTTGCCTGATTGCCTTTTTTTGTGTTGCATCTTTTACCGAGCCTGCATGGCCCTGGTAGGCAAACGCGGCCGCCTTTTCGGCGGAGTAAGCTCTTTGAAGAAGATCAACTAATTCCTTGTGGTTAAGTTTCACGTACAGTTAATTTAGATTGTAAATATAAATGAACAAAATTCACAGTTGTTCAGTTTGGAACAAATTTTGAGTACTTAAAATGGGAACGCTAAAACCTGCAAGTAATAATGTTGTCCTTTTAAAGGAAATGCAGGGTGCGGTTCTTTAAATCAATAATCATACAATGAAAAAACTTGTCCTTTTCTTTTTACTTGCAGCTACAATTTCGGTTGAAGCTCAAAGAATAACCGGGTGTGGGTTTAAAGTGCCGCCGCGTTCTCTAGTTAAAACTAATTTCGCCTCTGTTTACGAGGCACGGTCCATTTTGAAAAATATGCTTGACAGCATAAAGTGGAAGGAAAATTTTAATGTACGTGAAGAGGTAGGCATACGCAATGCCTATGCTACCATTATCCGCAATGCACGCTGGATCATTTACGACAACGATTTTTTGGAAGATATAGATACATATTCAGCCACCAAATGGGCTTCCATCAGCGTGTTGGCGCATGAAATGGGACATCATTATTATAACCATGTTGTAAATTCAATGGGTAGCTCGCCGCCAAAAGAAATTGAAGCTGATGCATTTTCGGGGTACGTAATGCAAAAGTTGGGGGCAAATCTTAATGAATCACTTGCTGCCATGAATGCGATCGCTACAGACAGGGCCAGCTCTACACATCCTGCTAAGAGAGATAGATTAGAAGCAATTACCCGTGGATGGAACGCCTCCAGATCTGAACAGCCAGGTAATACAAATGGCAATACCAATACTACGCCCGGGGGAAATCCCGGTGGCAACCCTTCGGGGAATCAAGGCGGTAATCCTCCAGGAAACCAGGGAGGTAATTCCGGGGGTAACACAAACTTGCCACCCGTTGACGACCCAAGCTGGATAAGTCTTACCATACAGAGTAATAAAACCCAAACAGTACAGCTAAGTGATGATGGAAAGACATACCAACCGGCAGAAATAAAAGCAGGCGAGCCATTTCTTTTCCGCTTTGAAGTTTATCAACATGGCTGGCTTAAACTGCCTTACTTTAACGGTTTCAGAACTTATAAGCTAATGCATGGTAAAGATTATAGTATACTGTGGAACCGGCGTACAAAAAACTGGACGGTGGTTGAAGTGCCGAATTAGAAAATAAAAATTTTATCAAAAGGTTTGTAGCGATACAAACCTTTTTTTTGTACTTAATGATCCAGCGGCCTTTTCTTTATCATACCGCCTTTTGTATCTCTCACACTATTCATCACAACAAAGGCATCAGGTGTTATCTTTTTGATTTCAGTGTTCAGTTTATTCAGTTCAAGGCGGGTAATTACCGTGTAAATAATATCCACTTCTTTTGTTTCGTCACGCTTACCATAGCCACGCTTGCCATTGTAAACCGTTACGCCACGGCCCATTGTATGAATGATCATCTCCCTTATTTCTTCGCTGTGCGATGATACAATGGTAACACCGATGTATTCATCAATACCTTCTACAATAAAGTCCAGCGTTCTTGATGCCGACAGGTATGTGATCATGGAATACAGCGCAATTTCGATAGATAGGAAATAGGCAGCAGCCGAAAATATGAAGATGTTTATAACGATAATGATATCACCTATCGTTGAACCCAGCTTACGGCTTAAAAATATAGCGAGTACTTCGGTGCCGTCGATAACGGCGCCACCTCTTACTGCTAAGCCAATGCCGGAGCCCAGGAAGAACCCGCCAAATATGGCAACGAGTAAATTGTCGTTTGTTACATTCGGAAAATTTACGGTGGCGAGGCAAAGTGCAAGCCCCACAATGGCCAATAATGTTTTAATAGCAAATTGTTTACCCATTACAATGTAAGCAAGTACAATAAACGGGATGTTTACACAAATGATCAATATATACAGCGGGATATTTGTGAGTGCAGATATTAGTAGAGAAATACCGGTAGCTCCTCCGTCGATAAAATGATTGCTGAGCAGAAAACCTTTGAAACCAAAGGAAGCTGCAAATATGCCTACAGTTATCAGCAGCAGGTCTTTAAACTGTTGTTTTAATGTTATTTGTAATGCTCTGTACCCTTTTGCCCGTTTGTATGGCGAAAGATTTTCTACGTCAATAGATTTTCTATCCTTCAATGCCCTGCGAACAAATAGCGATCCCCATGAGCTCATAAGCCAGGTTTTAATTTGTAAATGCCCGGTTATAAGTTACTATTTTTTGTTCAAAGGCCGCAATTTTATAAGAAGCAGACAGATGAAATTGGTGATTTGTTGAAAAAAAATAGGGCAGTGTATGATAACCGCCCTCACAGTTTATTCAATGCAACTGTATCTATATAAATATGTAAATGCAAGGTTCAGCACCTTCAAAACCTAATTACCCCTTTTTAATACCCAACAGGGGAAAAATATCAGCAATGTTAAACAACATGCTGCTTTGCATGTGCAAACACATCAGTAAGATGATGGCTTTTCTTTGGCGGAGCAACGTCAGCGACCATCTTATTTAGTTGCTTTTTTTTCATCAGGTAAGTGGCTACAAGGGCTCCTGCTACGGTAGCTGCTGCAATTAATAGTTTAGTTTTCATAATGTTTTTATAAAAGAAATAGCAATCGTTATGCCATTGTGAAAACCACGGCCATAAATTTTTCTGTCCTGAAAGAAAATTATTTTTTATGGCCTCAACAGGCCTTTCTTTTCTCCCATTCAACTAAAAAATAAATAAGCAGTCCTATCCCGATGGCAATGGCAACATCTTTAAGTTCCTTTAATCCCGAACTGCTCAATAGCCAGATAGTGATAGCTATTCCGGCAATTGCAATAAACTTTCCATACCTGATCTTAAAGAAACCGGTTTGTGCAGCATTCTTTTTACGCAGTACAATTAAGGAAATACAAACAATGGCATAGATCATTACCCTGGTGATGGCACTCAGCGAAGCGGCGGATAAAAATGAGTAATTGATGGAGACAAGAATGGTTACCGTCATGAACAGCAACAACGATAAAGTGGGTGTTTTATATTTGGGATGAATGAAAGAAAATATTTTGGGGAACTGTTTTTCTTCACTGAAAGCATATGGTAAACGGGAGCCTACCAGCATGATGGCATTCAGTGTGCCGGTAACTGAAAACAAAGCGCCGATAGCGATGAGTGTAGCGCCTGTTTTGCCTATAAATAATCCCGCTGCTTCTGCCAATGGTTTACTGGATGTAGCCAGTGTGGGCAAAGTACCGATGCTGACTATTTGTATCAATATATAAATAACCGCAATGACCAGCGCTGCCAGCAACAACGCAAAAG